>NZ_JADPAA010000022.1:0-37263 GCF_015669365.1 Clostridium sp. 1001283B150210_160208_E6
GGAGCTGGCAATAGGAATCGAACCTACAACCTGCTGATTACAAGTCAGCTGCTCTACCGTTGAGCCATGCCAGCATAATTAGCATTTAATATTTATTTTTTTAAATTGGCGACTCAGAAGGGGCTCGAACCCTCGACCTCTGGCGTGACAGGCCAGCACTCTAACCAACTGAGCTACTGAGCCGCATTTATGGTGGGCACAACAGGGATCGAACCTGTGACCCCCTGCTTGTAAGGCAGGTGCTCTCCCAGCTGAGCTATGCGCCCGAATAAAATGGTGACTCCTAGGGGAATCGAACCCCTGTTACCACCGTGAAAGGGTGGTGTCTTAACCGCTTGACCAAGGAGCCAAATTGTTACCTTGTGATCCTCACTAATGTGTTCCGCGCTGACCACATAGACTATAATACAGAAATTCATTATGTGTGTCAACACATTTTTTTAAATTTCTTTTTATTTTTCTTAAACCTCGCATTATTCCGTGTCCGATAAGAGGTAAATAGCTTCATTTTTCTCATTTTTTTTAATATTATTTATGGCTTTCCCATATCTAGATAATAAAACTTCTTTTTGCTTTATTTCTTTTCTAATTCTATTTATTTCTTCTTTTGCACCTTCCATGAATCCTTGTATTTCCAAGGGTGTAATTAATATACTATAATTATCTCTTTTGAAATTTTGTCCTGATGCTATAACTTTCATAGGCAATGAGTTATTTATTACACAAATTAGTTCTTTTTCCCATATACCTCTCTTATTAACTTTATATCTATCTCTTAAAACATTTAAATCATTTAATTCTTCATCTATCTCATTTTCCAAAGAATCTTTTAGAGCTTTATAAAAAAATATTGATATTCCCCTATTTAATTTTATAGTTAGGAAGTTAATATTATTTATTAAAAAATCATCTATCTCTCCCTCACTAATTAATTCAACTTCATCATGCTTATAAGACTTTAATCCAGTGCCTGTGGGATAATTAACTATTATCTCTTCTATATTCATTCTTCTTACTTTAAATTCTCTATCCTTATCTTCAACCTCTGCAATAACTTTAACCTTCAAAATAATCACCTCTTATGGTATTATTCCTCTCTTTAATAGGTAATATTACTATGTTAAAATTTAATTATATTTTTAAAAAGGAGACATAAGTTTTATGATATATCACGATATTATTATTGTTGGTGGTGGAGCTTCTGGTTTAATGGCTGCAATAATTGCAAAAGATCTAGGAAAGGATGTTGCTATTATAGAAGCAACAGATAGAATAGGAAAAAAAATTTTAACTACTGGTAATGGTAGATGTAATATTTCTAATTCTAGAATTTCTTTCCCTTATGATACTTATCATAGCTCTAATAAAGATTTCTATATAGATTGTTTAGAGCAGTTAGGTGTTGAAGAAACTAGAAATTTATTTTTATCTATAGGTTTACCTATAGTTGAATTAGAAAAGGGAAAGTTATATCCAGCTTCTCTTCAGGCTTCATCTGTGGTAGATCTTCTAAGATTAGCTATAGAAGAAAAAGAAATTCCTTTATACACAAATTGCAAAGTAAAAACTATCCACAAGAATAAAAGCTTTAAATTATCCACAACTAATGATGAAAATAACTTATTCACATGTAAAAAAGTTATTTTAGCCTGTGGAGGAAAATCTGCTCCAAAAACAGGTTCAGATGGTTCAGGGTATAGATTAGCAAAAGAATTTGGGCATTCTGTCACAAATACAGTACCTGGTATTGTACAGCTAAAATTAGACTATCCTCACTTAAAAGCACTATCTGGAATTAAGTTTGATGGAAAGATATCTATCTATGTTGATGGAAGATTAGTTAGAGAAGATATTGGTGAAGTTCTATTTACTGATTACGGAATATCAGGGCCTCCAATATTACAACTTTCTGCTATAGCTTCTAGAGCTTTAGATAATAATCAAAATGTTGAATTAAGTGTAGATATGATGCCTAACTTATCTATGGAAAAAACTAAAGACTTTTTAGAGGGGCACTTATATATGTTTAGTCATAGGAGTATTTCTAACTCCCTTATTGGTGTTATAAATAAAAAACTTATACCTATAATATTAAAGGATTCAGGAATAAATAATATCCATATTCCTTGTTATGAATTAGATTGGAAAGATAAGAATGAATTACTGTCTAGGTTTAAGGGATGGAGATTTAAATGTATAGATACTAATGGTTTCAATAATGCCCAATTAACTGTAGGTGGCATAAATACAAAAGAAGTTAATCCTAAAACATTAGAATCTAATATAATACCTGGCTTATTCTTTTGTGGAGAGATACTAGATGTTAATGGTGATTGTGGGGGATTTAATCTCCAATGGGCATGGTCATCAGGTTATACTGTAGGGAATAGTGTTTAAACTATTCCCCTTTATATTTGTACTATCGTAGATAATATTTAATATATCCCACTTATCTTCTGATCTTAAATATTTTATTTTCATATTTACTTCGTATTCTATTTCATCTTCTTGTATTGTTAATACACCTTGTATTTCCCTTAATTTATAGGACTCAATCTCTTTTACATTTTCCATACTAAATTTAAAAGTAGTTTTATTATCTAAAGTGTATTCCCTATCTCCTATGTATATAACTTTCCCTTTTAAGTCGTTACACACTCTTTCTCCTGTTATAAAAGAGTTCTTTATAACAAATGTTAAACATATAACTCCCACAAGCATAATTCCAAATAATAAACAATAGAACGTTATCTTATTCTTATCTACTTTATTCATCCTATCCCTCTATTAATTCATATACTTATCTATATTCATATCAATAAACTTATATTTATATAAATATCTCAATATACAAAAAAGAACGGATATAAAAATATCCGCTCTTTTCATTATTTATTTAATGCTTCCATTAATTCGTTTAAGTTTATTCCATGTACCATAGCAGCTTCTTCAATTGTTTCAGCTTGTGCTGATGGACAACCAACGCAACCCATTCCAAAGCTCATTAAAACTTCTGCCTTACTTGCATCAGCTTTTATAACTTCACCTATTGTCATATCCTTAGTTATCATATTTATCACCTCTTTGTACTTACTAATATTTAGTATTATAAAAAAATTATATTTTATCCACTAAATAAAGTCAAGTAAAGTACTCGGAATTAAAGTTCTCCAACTCTCATAGTTTGATCTCTTTTTGGCCCTACTGATACTATTGATATTCTTGTTCCAGTAAACTCTGAAATTCTTTCAAGGTACTTCTTTGCATTTTCAGGTATTTCATCATAACTTCTCGCATCAGCTACTGAATCATCCCATCCATCAAACTCTTCATATACAGGTTCGCACTTAGCTAAATCCTCTAAGCTTGCTGGAAAATAATCTATTATTTCTCCATTAAATTTATAACCTACACATACCTTTAACTTATCCAACCCTGCTAATGTATCAATCTTAGTAACAGCCAATGAAGTTAATCCAGACACTCTAACTGCAGACTTAACTATAACTAAGTCAAGCCAACCACATCTTCTAGATCTACCTGTAGTCACCCCATATTCGTGTCCCTTTGTTCTTATCCATTCACCAGTTTCATTTTCTAATTCAGTTGGGAAAGGACCCTTACCAACTCTTGTAGTATATGCTTTTGTAATACCTACTGCATTTGTAATCATATTTGGGCCAACACCAATTCCGTTACTTACTCCACCTGCTGTTGTATTTGAAGATGTAACATATGGATATGTTCCATGATCTATATCTAACAGCATACCTTGAGCACCTTCAAAAAGTACTGTTTTATCTTCTTTAATTGAATCATAAACCTTTACTGATGTATCTTTTACGAATGGTCTTATTTTCTCTGCATATTGTTTATATTGAGCTAATATCTCTTCTACATCTAAAGCTTCTCCACCAAGAACCTTTGTTATATATTCATTCTTCATTTTTATGTTTTCTCTTAGCTTTTCTTCAAATACATCTTCATGTAATAAATCACAAACTCTAATTCCACATCTCTCAAACTTATCTGTATAACAAGGACCTATTCCTTTTCCAGTAGTTCCTATATCATTTTTCCCTCTAGCCTTTTCCTTTAAAACATCTAATACTCTATGATATGGCATTATTAAATGAGCTCTATCACTAATAATTAGCTTTTCTGGCGTTACCTTAACACCTTCTTTTTCTAAATATCCTATCTCTTCAAATAAGGCCTTAGGATCTACTACAACACCATTTCCTATTACATTTAACTTGTTGTCATATAATATACCTGAAGGTATTAAGTGAAGCTTGTATTGTCTATCTCCTACTTCTACAGTATGACCTGCATTATTTCCTCCCTGGAATCTAACGACTACATCTGCTTCTTCAGCTAGATAATCAGTCATTTTACCCTTTCCTTCATCGCCCCATTGAGCACCTAAAACAATAAACGCTGACATATACATTGCCTCCTTATGTAAAATCTACTCCTACATACTAACAAAGTGATTGTCATAGGTCAATATAACTCGAATATTTTTTTGCAAACCTATGTTATAATTCGTATAATAATAGTAGTAAACTTAGTTTCTTATTCTAAAATTTAATATATAAAAAGGGGTGCTCATATGACAATATACGAAAAAGCTTTAAAATTTCATGAAGAAAAAAGAGGTAAACTTGAAATATGTTCAAGAACTCCAATTAAAGATTCTCAAGATCTTAGTTTAGCTTATACTCCTGGGGTAGCTGAACCATGTAGAGAAATATATAAAGATCCCTCTAAAGCCTACCTATATACTAGAAAGTGGAATACTGTTGCTGTAATATCTGATGGCACTGCAGTACTAGGTTTAGGTGATATTGGGCCTCTAGCTTCCTTACCTGTAATGGAGGGGAAATCCGTCCTATTTAAAGAATTTGGAGATGTTGATGCATTTCCTATAGTATTAGATACAAAAGATGTTGATGAAATTGTAGATACAATAGTTAGAATTTCACCTTCATTAGGCGGAATAAACCTTGAAGACATATCTGCTCCAAGATGTTTTGAAATTGAAAAAAGATTAAAGGAAAAATTAGATATTCCAGTTTTTCATGATGATCAACATGGAACTGCTATAGTTGTTTTATCTGGGATTATAAATGCTCTTAAGATAGTTAATAAAAAGTTGGAAAATTTAAAAGTTGTAATTAACGGTGCTGGTTCTGCCGGTACTGCTATCTGTAAGCTCTTATTATCATCTGGAGTAAAAAATATTGTTATGTGTGATATTAATGGTATTATTCATAAGGAAGCTGACTTGCAAAATGATGCTTTAAAAGAATTAGCACAAATAACAAATCCAAATAATGAAACTGGTTCTCTTAGTAATGCAATGAAGGGTGCTGATATATTTATAGGTGTATCTGCTCCAAATATCGTTTCTAAGGAAATGGTTTCTTCAATGAATAAAGATTCTATATTGTTTGCAATGGCTAACCCTACTCCCGAAATTTTTCCTGAGGATGCTCTTGAAGCGGGAGCATTAGTTGTTGGTACAGGAAGATCAGATTATCCTAATCAAATAAATAATGTTTTGGCCTTCCCTGGTGTATTTAGAGGTGCATTAGATGTTAGAGCAAGAGAAATAAATGAAGAGATGAAGGTAGCAGCTGCCTATGCTATTGCTAACGCTATTAGTGATGATGAATTAAGACCAGATAATATTATTCCTAAAGCTTTCGACTTAAACGTACAAAACCTAGTTGCTGAAGCAGTAAAAAATGCTGCAATAAGAACTGGAGTAAATAAAATATAAAAAAAGATGAAGCTGTCGCAATGGGGAATAAATTTTCTCTATTGCCAGCTTTTTTATTGCATATTTATATATTTATATGTTTGTTTCTTTATATATTTTTATATTTTTATATTTATATATTTTTATATTTATTTGTTTATATATTTAAAACAATATATCTATACGGAATTATAATCCATAAATCATTTATAATATAATTTAAAAACGAGTGGAGACTCTCTAAACTTATGACAAGTTTCTATTTAAAAACAAAGAAGGGGCTGTATCAAAATAATAAATTATTTTAATACAGCCCCTTTTTACTTACATAGATTTAGATTTATCTGCACATTTTATCATTGCTTCAATAATAGAGCTTCTAAATCCTTGCTTTTCTAACTCTACTACAGCATCTATTGTCGTTCCTGATGGTGAACATACCATATCTTTTAATTCACCAGGATGTTGTTCTGTATCCAATACCATCTTTGCTGATCCTAATACACTTTTTGCTGCCATTTTATATGCTTTTTTTCTTGGTATGCCAAGTTTTACTGCTGCATCTGCCATAGCCTCGATAAACATGAATACATATGCTGGTGAAGAGCCACATAATGCTATAAAACCATGAAAATCTTTTTCTTCAAGTTCTACGCATTCACCAAAACTGTTATACATATCTACTACCAACTTTAATTCTTCGTCTAAAACATTATTATTTGGACATATTGCAGACATTCCTTCTCCTACAAGTGCAGGAGTGTTAGGCATTGTTCTTACAATCCTAGCTTTATCACTAATTAAACCTTCCATATCACTTATAGTTATTCCTGCTGCTATAGTTATAATAAGCTTTTCTTGTAATGACTCTTTTCTTAGCTCACCAATAACCTTTGCATACATATTAGGCTTAACTGCAAGAAAAATCACATCTGAATTTTTTACAACATCTTCATTATTAGTTGTTACATTAACATTATATTTTTCTTGTATTAATTTTGCAGATTCTTCTGTTCTAGTAGAAATAATAATATTACTTGGATTTGAAAATCCTGAATTTATTAATCCTCCTACCATAGCTCTTCCCATATTGCCACAACCTATAAACCCAATCCTCTTCATCATGCAAATCCCCCAACTAAATTAATCTTTATGAATAACATCTAAGTCACCAAACTTACTTAATGCTCCTAAGAATGCCATCTTTACAGTTCCAACCGGACCATTTCTGTGCTTAGCCACTATACATTCTGCCATATTCTTATCTTCTGTTTCCTTATTGTAATATTCATCTCTATATAAAAACATAACAAGGTCAGCATCCTGCTCTATTGAACCTGATTCTCTTAAATCTGATAACATAGGCCTATGATCCGCTCTTTGTTCAGGTGCACGGGATAGCTGTGATAACGCTATTACAGGACATTCCATTTCCTTAGCTAATGCCTTAATAGATCTTGATATTTCAGATACTTCTTGTTGTCTATTTTCTGATGATGATCCTGACATTAATTGAAGATAGTCTATTAAAATAAGATCAATACCATATTCCATCTTAAGTCTTCTACACTTAGATCTCATCTCCATAACAGTCACACCTGCTGTATCATCAATATAGATTTTAGCTTTTGAAAGAGGACCTGTAGCTCTAGCTATGTTTTCCCAGTCTTTATCATCTAGATTACCAGTTCTCAATTTAAGCATATCAACATTTGCTTCAGAACATAATAGCTTATATGCTAATTGTTCCTTAGGCATTTCTAGAGAAAATATTACTACACTCTTTCCCTCTCTTAAGGCTGCATTTTCTGCAATATTTAAAGCAAATGTAGTTTTCCCCATAGATGGTCTAGCTGCTATAAGAACCATATCTCCCTTTTGAAATCCTGATGTTTTTGCATCTAAATCAGTAAATCCAGAAGGAACACCAGTAATTTGTCCCTTGTTATTAAAAAGCCTTTCTATTTCTAGAAAACCTCTTTCAAGAACATCACTTAATGATTCAAAGTCACTAGTACTCCTTTTTTCAGCTATATCAAATATTTTCTTCTCTGCAAGGTCTAAAACGCCCTCTACTTCACCTTGCTTATTATAACTATCTTCTATAATGGCAGTTGATGCTTTAATCAACCTTCTTAATATAGATTTTTCTTCCACTATTTTTATGTAAGATGATAAATTAGCTGTAGTTGGGACAGAAGAACTAACTTCTGTTATATATGTTACCCCACCAGCCTTTTCTAATTGATCTGTAGATTTTAGATACTCTAAAAGAGTAACTAAATCTACAGCCATATCATTTTTAAACATTTCAAAAATTGCTTTATATATTATTTTATGTCCATCTCTATAAAAATCATCTTCTGTTAACTTTTCTGCCACTTGAGCAATAGCACTTTTATCAATTATCATTGATCCTATTACAGACTGTTCTGCCTCAATACTTTGTGGTAGACTTCTCATAACTGGAGCGTCCATTACATAACTCTCCTCCTAACTATTAAAATACGATACTCAATAATTCTTCAATATCGCCTACTGCCCTTACTTCTATATCTTTTAATCCCTTAGGAATCTCATTTTCATTATCCTTTGGAACTAACACTAACTTAATTCCCTTTCTTCTTGCTCCATATATTTTCTCAAATATTCCTCCTACGGGTTTTACTTTACCCCTTAAGGATATTTCGCCTGTTAAAGCAATGTCTTGTCTTAACGGTTTATCTAATAGAGCACTAATTACACACATAGTTATTGCTGCACCTGCTGATGGTCCATCTATTTTACCTCCGCCAACAACATTTACATGTATATCATAATCTCTAATATCTTTATCTGTAAACTTTCTAATTACTGATGCTGCGTTATACACAGAATCCTTTGCCATTGATCCAGCAGTTTCATTAAATCTAACTGTTCCAGCACCCTTTTTCTTCGCCGTAAAAACAGCTGCTTCTATTTCTAAAGTAGAGCCAAGGAATCCGCTTACCCCAAGGCCATATATATGTCCAACCTCATATTCCTTTTCATCCTTGTTTCTTTCAAATGGTACATACCTACCTATAGAAATTACTTCTTCTATATCTCTAAGTGTTATTGGTACGCCATCTTTACAATTTGATTTATTGCTATATAAGGCAAAACCATATGCATCAGTTAGTATATTTACAGCTTTTCTACCTTCAATAGTATATCTACTTATTAATTCTGCTACTCCATCTTCTAGAGTAACCTCCAACTTATTCGCAGCATTTAAAACAATCTGCTCTATATCTTTAGATGACAAAGGTTCAAAATATACTTCAGTACATCTAGATCTTAAGGCTGGATTTAATTCTCCAGGTTCTCTTGTTGTTGCACCTATTAAAACAAAGTCTGCTGGAGCACCATTATCAAATAAATACTTTATATATTTAGGAGTATTTTCATCATCTGGATCATAATAAGACGATGAAAATTCTACTCTTTTATCTTCTAATACTTTAAGTAATTTGTTTTGAAGTATATTATCTAATTCTCCTATTTCATCTATGAATAATATTCCACCATGTGCTTCTGTTACTAATCCCGGCTTTGGTTCAGGAACTCCAACATCAGCTAAATCTCTTTTACTTCCTTGATATATAGGATCATGTACAGAACCCAATAAAGGATTTGTTATTTCTCTTGGATCCCACCTTAATGTAGTCCCATCTACCTCTACAAATTTTGATTCATCATCAAATGGAGTAAAAGATAGTCTTCTAGCCTCTTCTAATGCTATTCTAGCCGCCGTTGTCTTACCTACACCTGGAGGTCCGTATAAGATTATATGCTGTGGATATGGAGATGAAAGCTTTGATATTAATGATTTAATAGCCCTATCTTGACCTACTACTTCACTAAAATTTTCGGGCCTAAGAAAACTCATTATATTCTTATTTGTTTTCTTTTCATCCAAATGAATTAACTCTTCATACTTTTTATTAGTCTTAGAGTTTTCACTTCCCTTTTGCTTTTTAATAACAGATAAACGTACTTCATCTATATACTTTTCTTGTTTATCCATTATATTTTTTTCTACCTTAGCTTCAATTTGACTCTGAACATATTTACGAGCCAACTCTTCTGAAATCCAATCAACTGTATTTTCAATAGTATTATCCACTTCATCTTCAGATGGAATAGTATCTCTACCTTTTCCATCTGAAGCTATCATTTCTAATGCATATGCTCTCTCACATACATTTGGAGAATTAACATACTTTTGCAATTTATATTTTACAGTTCTTGCTCTTACTGCTCCTTGATCTAAAACATTATTTAAAATTTCAAATAATACATTAATCTGAGCTTCCTGAGTCAAGTCACCATTTAATACTTCTTTTAAGAAGTCTACTTCCTCATGAAACTTCAATATTACTCCTCCTTATTGTTGTGGAACAATAATAACTTTCATCTTTGTTGTTACTTCTGGATATAACTTAACTTCTATAGTATAACCTCCAGCAACCTTTATTGTTTCCATTACTATTTTTTTCTTATCTACTGCTACCTTGTACTGTGTTTTTATTAATTCAGCAACATCCTTACTTGTAATTGCACCAAATAACTTTCCACTTTCACCTGTCTTAGCAGTTATTTTTATCTCTTTATCTTTTAATTCTGATGCTAACTTTTGAGCTGCTTCTAGTTCAGCTAACTTTTGTTTTCTTTCATTTTCTTTTTTATTATTTAAAATATGAAGATTTGAATCTGTTGCCTCTTGAGCTAATTTCCTAGGAAATAAATAGTTTCTTGCATATCCATCCGATGTATTAATTACATCACCTTTTTTACCTAACTTCTTAACATCTTGTAATAAAATTACTTGCATGTTATTCACCCACCTTTAAATGTTTTTTTATTGATTCTTCTAGTTTTTCAATTACTTCTTCTATTGTTAATCCAGACATCTTTGTGCCTGCTATATTCATGTGACCTCCACCTCCAAGTTCTTCTAATACAACTTGAACATTTATATCACCAACTGACCTTCCACTTATATAGATATCATCATTAATCTTAGCTAGAACAAAACCAGCTAAGATTCCAGATATATTTAACATCTCATCCGCCGATTTAGCTACTATTACTGTATCAACATTATCAGGACATACTGCTATAGCAGTGTTATTACTTGGATTTACCTTAGCTGACTTTATAGTTTCTGCAATTAGTAAATAATCTTCTAAGTTATCAGTAAACATCTTCTTAACCTCTATTGTATCTGCACCAATATTCCTTAAAAAAGATGCTGCTTCAAAAGTTCTTACTCCTGTTTTAAATGAGAATCCTTTTGTATCCATATATATTCCTGCTAAAAGTCCCTCTGCCTCAATTTGAGTAAGCTTTGGATCTTTCAGCATATATTGAATCACTTCTGTTATCATTTCTGAAGTTGAAGAAGCGTAAACTTCTATATAATTTAGCAAAGCCCCTCCTATCATATCAGGACTTCTCCTATGATGATCTATTATAACCTTTCTCTTACTTTTTTCTATAAAATCTATATTTTCAACATAACTTCTATTGTGAACATCAACCACTATAACTAAAGCATTATCATCTATATATCTATTAGCATCCTCTAAAGATATAAAATAATCATTATATTTAACATCTCTTTTTAATCTATCTAAAAAATAATTTATAGGTACAGTATCATTTCCTAGTATTATACTACACTCTTTTCCTAATTGTCTTATTGTAGATGCTAATGCAACAGCTGAGCCAAAACAATCCATATCAGGATTTCTATGTCCTATTATATATATCTTTTCACTTTCATATATTAACTCTTTTAATGCATGAGATATTACCCTAGCTCTGACCCTTGTTCTCTTTTCAATCTCTTTTGTGTTCCCGCCAATTATCTTTATATCCTCGTTATCCTTAATTACTACTTGGTCGCCGCCTCTACCCAATGCTAATTCTTTTGCAACAGTAGCAAAATTATCATTTTCTAAAGGAGATATTCCACCCCTACCAATACCAATGCTTAAAGTAACCTCTAATTTATTACCTTTATCTATCTTTGAAATCTCATCCAAAATAGGAAACTTACTAGCTATTTCCTTCTCAACATTTTTATCATTTACAGATAGAACATATTTATTAGTATCATACTTCTTTATCATTGCATTTAATTTATGCGCATAAGTATTTATACATCTTTCTACTTCTGCTACAACTAGGGGCCTACTATTCTCTTCAGTAGTATCTAACGCTTCATTTAAGTTATCAACTTCTATGTGAACTACACTTTCCTTTGTCTTCTCCAAATCAATGACATTGCTTATATCGTTGAAATAAATAAGATAATATTCTTCACTATTATTATTTAATTTTGTACTATGAACATCATATACTTTTCCATCATACTTTAATCTTTGATGTAAATCTGATTTATTTTCTAGTACTTTATCTAAGCTTAGTCCTCTTGCAACACTTAAAATATTCTTATTTAATAATTCTTCCCTTTTTCCTATATCATTAAACCTTTCATTACTCCAGGCAATATCTCCTGTATTATTGATAAGCACAATAGGAAATGGTATATTACACAAGTTATCTGATATTGATTCATTTATATCATCAATAAATTTTCTTTTATCATTATCTTTTTCCCAATACATCTGTAATACATAAAAATTATTAATTATAAAAATTAGAAATACTGTTGCTCCTATCATCTTATAATCATAGTACCAGAACAAAATAGATATTATAATTAAAGTCATAGGCTTAAGATATCTTTTTAATATTTCAGATTTTTTCATAAGCCGATTATCCTCCTAATAAAGATATCACTTTCTATTTTTTTCAATATAATTTTTTAAACTACTTAAACATTTACCCTCTTTTTCAACTTCATCTTCCGCTCTAATTCCTAGTTCTAATTTTTCTTTCATTATATTGTCCACTTCAGAAAATGAATATCCTAACTTTTCTGCTAATACATATAATATTATTATTGCCCCAGATATGCACTCCAAAATTGCATTTTGTGCAACATTTGATCCTTTAGTTAGTAACCTAAAAAATTCTCCGATGATACATATTAATTGTGCCTTTAAATTCTCTATTATCTTTACATTTGCCATTATGTTAAGTTCTTTATATTTCATGGAACTCACCTCTTTTATCCTTGTATATATATTCTATGTTTTTTTAAGGAGTATTTCAAGGTTAGCTCAGAGTTTTTACCATATTTTTCATCATTTCTTCTATTTAACAAAAAAGAAGCTTTAAAAGCTCCTTTTATAATAATAAAACCCCTGATATTACTCAGAGGTTTTTGTTCACTATTACTCAGTTGTGAATGGTAATAATGCTATGTTTCTAGATCTCTTTATTGCATCTGTTAATTGTCTTTGGTGCTTAGCACATGTTCCAGATATTCTTCTTGGAAGAATCTTTCCTCTTTCTGTAACATACTTTCTTAACTTAGCAACATCTTTATAATCGATGCTTTCAGCTTTATCTACGCAAAAAGCACAAACTTTTCTTTTAGATCTTCTCATCTTACCGTTTGGTCTTCTAACATCTTTCATTTATGTTTCCCTCCTTACCTTGAAATTTAGAATGGCATATCTCCATCATCTACTGGAGTAATGTCATCATTGAAGCTCAAGTCACCGAATGAATCTTTATTTCCTTGAGCTGAATAATCAGAATTTGAATTTCCATATCCACCATTGTTAAATGAATCTGCATTATCTCTAGTTCCGTTTCCAGAACCAATGAACTCAAAACTTTCTACAGCAACATCTGTAGTATACCTTTTAGTTCCATCTTGAGCATCATAGCTACCTGTTCTTATACTTCCAGTAACAGCTATTTGTCTACCCTTTGTAAGATATTGAGATATCGTTTCTGCTGTTTTACCAAATGCAACGCAATTAATAAAATCAGTTTCATCTTTCTTGAATTGTCTATTTACAGCCACAGTAAATCTACCTATAGCCATTCCGCTACCAGCTGCAAATCTCAATTCAGGATCTTTTGTAAGTCTTCCAATAAGAATAACCTTATTCATTACAATACCCCCTATTAAGCTTCTTCTTTAACAATAATGTGTCTGATAACTCCATCAGTAATTCTGAAAATTCTGTCTAATTCTCTTGGTAATTCAGTGTTAGCAGTAAAGTTGATTAATGTGTAGTAACCTTCGTTTACCTTAGCAATTTCATAAGCAAGCTTTCTCTTACCCCAGAAATCTACATTTTCAACAGTTCCACCACCATTTTCAATAACACCCTTAAACTTTTCAATAGTAGCCTTTACAGCTTCTTCTTCAAAAGATGGGCTTAGTATGAATATAGTTTCGTACTTTCTCATCTATTTCACCTCCTCCCCTCGGACTAACGGCTGTACTTTGTACAGCAGGGATTACAATTTATAATTTTATCATTTATTTATTAAAATTTCAAGTTTTTTTATTTTTCTACACTTTCTATTATTTTCTTGGCACCTTTAATGAATTTACTTCTAGGTAACATTATTATTCTTCCACACCCAGTACATTTTATTTTTATATCAGCACCTAATCTTATTACTTCAAAGTTATGGTTACCACAAGGGTGTTGCTTTTTCATTTCTACTATATCTCCAAGATTAAATGTTTCTATCATTATTTATCTCCTTCCTTATTTATTAACTGTGTTTTTGGATATGGTATTTCTATACCTTCCTCATCTAAAACCTTTTTTACTCTCTTCCTTAACTCTCTTTCAGCCTCCCATTGTTTTAATGGTTTTGCCTTTCCTATTATTCTTATTGTAACACTGGATGCATTAAGCGAATTTACACCAAGAACTTCTATTGGTTCTACTATATTTTCATTTTCATCTTTATATTTATTACATACATTTGATATAACATTTATAGCATTATCTATATCTTCTTCATAAGAAATATCTACATCAACAATAAATCTAATATTACCTCTAGAATGATTGGTAACTTGATTTATAGTACCATTAGGTATCAAATGAACATCTCCAGAGAAATCTCTAATAACAGTAGTTCTTATTCCTATGGTTTCTACAATTCCAGAAAAAGTTCCTATAGTAACATGATCACCAACTCCATATTGATCCTCAAACAATATAAAGAATCCATTTATTATATCCTTAACTAAGCTCTGCGCTCCAAAACCAAGTGCAAATCCACCAACACTTGCCATAGCTACAGATATACCATTAAATGCATCTGATAGTATTAGAGCTGCTCCTATAAAATAAGTCATATATTTTAATACACTTTTTAAAACTTCACCTATAGTTTTTGCTTTTTGATTATCCATAGAAAACCGTGCATTACTTTCGATTTGTCTTTTCACAAATTTATTAATTAGCCTATTTCCTATTTTTATAGTTATATACATTAATATAATAATAACAACTATTCTAATACCTTTATTAACTATATTTTCAATATCTCTCATATCGATAGATATTCCTTTTCCTATATCTAAACTTCCATCTCCAAAATTTAATTTTAAAAGCATTGAAAACATCTAAACAACTCCTTATTTCATAAACTTAAATCCATCCTTATCTCTTATATAAATATTTTTATAATTTACCAATTCTCTTTCTATTATATTATTTAATATTTCTTCACTTTCAATTCTTGTACACATTCCACAACTTTGAGTTATTGATGTTGGTGTTGGCATTACTCTAAACTCAACATTTTCATTAGTAAGATTTCTTTCTGCCTCCATTACATCATGGGTATTTTTATATACTATAATATAATATTTCATATTTACCTCCACTATAATCTATCTTTTAATTAATATTATATATATTTTTTATAATTTATAAAGTTTAGTATAATATTTATTAGTTATTTATTTTTTATCATTATATAATAATATAAAAATTACTAAATTTATTTTAGAAGGTGATTTATATGGAAGTTTACTTAGACAATGCAAGCACATCTTTTCCAAAACCTAAAATTATGGCAGATGCAATGTATGATTATATAATTAATGTTGGTGGTAATTCTGGTAGAGGTAACTATTCAAATTCTTATGAATCCAATAAGTTAGTACTTCTTACTAGAGAAAAAATAGCAGATTTTTTCAATTATAATAAAAGTGAGAATGTAATTTTCACTAATAACATTACTTCTTCTTTAAATATTCTAATTAAGGGTATCTTAAAGGAAAATGACCACGTTATTTCAACAACTTTAGAACACAACTCCGTCTTAAGACCATTATTCGAATGTTCTAATTTACTTAATATTAATATTGACTTAGTTAATTCTTCAAAAGATGGTTTTATAAATCCTATTGATATCAAGAATAAAATCAATAAGAATACTAAACTAGTAATAGTTTCCCATGCTTCTAACGTTATTGGATCGATTCAAAATATTGAAGAAATCGGAGCTATATGTAAAGAAAATAATATCTTTTTTATAGTAGATACAGCCCAAACTGCAGGAATGATAAAAGTAGATATGCACCAATGTAATGCTAATGCTATTGCATTTACTGGACATAAAAGCTTATTAGGACCACAAGGAATTGGAGGATTTATTATTGATGACTCATTAAATGATGCATGTACTTCAATCTTTAGTGGAGGAACAGGAAGCTTATCTCATTCTCTTACTCAGCCAAACTTTTTGCCTGATAAATTTGAATGTGGAACTTTAAATTCACCTGGAATAGTAGGCTTATCTAATTCAATTGATTTTATAAATAAGGAAGGTCTTGAAACTATCTATTCTAAAAACTTTTATCTAAGATCAAAACTTTATGAAGGTATGCTTAATATTGATGGTATAAAGTTATATGGAAATACTGATTTTTCTAAATACACAACTTGTATATCTTTTAATTATAAGAACTTTGACCCTGCTGAGGTTTCATATTTTTTAGAATGCAATGGTATAAAAACTCGTTCAGGACTTCATTGTGCGCCTCTAGCACATAAATCCATAGGATCTTACCCCGGTGGTACTATAAGATTTAGTCTTGGCTATTTCAATACAGAAGAAGAAATTGATTACACATTATCTATATTAAATAATATAAATATTTAACACATGTATATTGAACCTCCTCTTTGGAAATAATTCCAATAAAGGAGGTTTTTTATGAATACTGATTTTTATATAGATTCATTGTCTCCAAATTCATATGAAAATGTTAGAGACTATTTATATAATGAGCTTAAGCCCATAATAAAAGATAAAAGACCTATAATCTTTTTATGTATAGGAACTGATAGATCTACTGGTGATTCACTAGGGCCCCTTATAGGATATAAGCTTCAATTTTTAAAAAGAAAAAATTTTTATATATATGGAAGCTTGGAGAATCCTGTTCACTCAAAAAATATTGAAACAATTCTCCAACGAATCCAAGAGAACTTTGAAGATCCATTTATAATAGCTGTAGATGCATCTTTAGGAAGCTTTCAAAATGTAGGTAAAATAATTATAAAGAAAGAACCCCTAATTCCAGGTTCTGCTTTGAATAAAGATCTACCAGCTGTTGGTAACATGAGCATAACTGGCATAGTAAACATATCAGGCAATTTTGAATTTATGGTTTTACAAAACACTAGGCTTTATACAGTTATGGCACTTGCTGATTCTATATCAAATGGAATATATCACTTTATTTTAAAAAGTGTAGGTGGAAGAAAATCAAATGAATTGCTATCAAAAAATGTATCAAAATAAAAGGACGAGTAAATCTCGTCCAAATTTATTTCTTTTTAGTATTATATTTATTGATAGCTTCGTTTAAAACGCATATTTCTTCCTCAGATAAATCATATCTTGATATTCCTTTATCAATTGGCTTTGCATATGCAGTACTTTCATTTCTTCCATATATTCCTGTTAGTATTATTCCATCATTGTTGTCATCTAATATTGCAACAGAAAAACTCAAATCGCTTCCCACATCCTCAAATGCCTTATATCTCATTATAGCGACTTTTTGAACACAATCCTTCATTCTTGTTAGAATAAATTCACATTTTTCTAAAGCTAACTCAGAGTTACTATTTGCGCTTTCAATTTTATCTAATTGAGATATTATTAATTCCTCTAGATTTTTATTGTTAGTCCCTCTCATAAACTTTCTATACCTATTTTCAAGCTTACCTAACGACTTAAACAATATAATTACCAATATGAATAATAATAAAATTATTATTCCCATTCCACCTATTATATAAGGTATAAATTCATTTATACTACTTATTAAACTTTCCACTCCATGTCATCCTTTCAGTATAATGTTTCACGTGAAACATTATAAGTTAATAATATCTAAAATTCTTTCTAAATCTTCTTCTGAATAGTATTCTATTTCTATCTTACCTCTGTTCTTCTTACTGCTTAAATTAACTTTCGTTCCAAAATAATTCTGCAATCTATCTCTAACATCCTTATAATAAGGATTTAGTTCTTCATTCTTCTCACTTTTCTCTGATTTTAAAGAAGCATTTCTAATAAGTTTTTCAAGTTCTCTGACAGATAACTTCTCATCGATAACTTTTTGAGAATAAATATATTGTAACTCACCATCTTCTAACGATAATAACGCTCTTCCATGCCCCTCACTTATAATTCCATCAATAACATATTGTTGCACTCTACTATCTAGGTTAATTAACCTTATTGTATTGGTAATAGCTGTTCTTGACTTACCAATTCTTTTACTTAACTCTTCTTGAGTTAAGTTAAAATCTGATAATAATTTTTTATAAGCTAAAGCCTCTTCTATTGGATTTAAGTCTTGTCTTTGAATATTTTCAATTAAAGAAATCTCTAATACTTGTTTTTCAGTTAAATCCATTACTATAGCAGGAACTTCCTTAAGCCCAACCATCTTAGCAGCTCTCCATCTTCTTTCACCTGCTACTATTATATACCCGCCACCATTTTCTTTTAAAATTAGAGGTTGTATAATTCCATGGTTTTTAATAGATTCAGCTAACTCTGCTATCTTTTCATTATCGAAAGACTTTCTGGGTTGATCTATATTACTCTTGATCTTATTTAATGAAATCATTAACTTTCCTTCATTACCTTCATTAATATCATCTGGTATAAGAGCTCCTAAGCCCTTACCTAAAGCAAACTTTTTGTTCATTTACACCACCCTATTACTTTTGCCTTTCTAAAAACTCTTTTGTGAAATTTAAATATGATTCTGCACCTTTACACTTTTCATCATACAACATTATTGGTAGACCAAAACTAGGCGCTTCAGCTAACCTAATATTTCTAGGAATAGTAATATTAAAAACTTTTTCTCCAAAATACTTTTCTACCTCTTTATAGACTTCATTGCTTAAATTAGTTCTAAAATCAAACATAGTCATTAATACACCTTCAATTGTAAGATTTTTATTTAACGACTTCTTAACTAGTTGAATTGTATTAATAAGTTGGCCTACACCCTCTAATGCGTAGAATTCACATTGAATAGGAATTAAAACCGAGTTACTTGCAGTTAATGCATTTATAGTTAATATTCCTAATGAAGGAGGACAATCAATAAAAATAAAATCATAGTTGTCTTTTACTTCTGATATCTTATCTATCAATATCTTTTCTCTATAATTTCTTTCAATCATCTCAACTTCTGCTCCTGCTAATTCCATAGTAGAAGGAGCTATATGTAAATTTTGAACTAGATCACTCTTTAAAATAACATCTTTTAGAGATGTATCAGATGTCAATACATCATACATAGATAACTCAAGGTTTCTCTTATCTAACCCTAGACCACTTGTAGTATTACCTTGGGGATCTATATCTATGGTTAAAACTTTATAACCTTCCATAGCTAAATATGCACATAAATTAATGTTTGTCGTTGTTTTTCCTACTCCACCTTTTTGATTAAAAATACATATTACCTTCATATAAAGCTCTAATCTATAGAGCCTACACCCCCTTTCATAATATTATTATATATTTAATTATGTAATATTAAAAGAAATTTTATATAAAAAGAACTCCTATTTAAAAAATAAGAGTTCTCTTATTAAAATATTTACTTTTTTCCTTTTGGTATATTCACAGTTATTTGAATATACTCTTCACTTTCATTAAACTTATAGTTTGCCGGAATGTTAAATTTATCAAAAACTTGTTTTATAGTATTTACATATAACTTAGCAGGAAAAACTGCTTTAACATTTTTATTTTTAGAATTTAAAGACTTCCCAGCTAACTTAAGCAGTTCTTTATTAATTAATTCCTCTGTTTTCTTTACATTTAATCCATTTTTTATAACTTTTTCAATTATCTTTAATTGTAACTTCTCATCAGTAACGCTTAATAATGCTCTTGCATGTCTTTCTGTTAACGAATTTTCAAGACATAAGCATCTAACTCGTGGCGATAACTTTAATAATCTTAATTTATTAGCCACAGTTGATTGTTTTTTTCCCATTTTCGAGGCAATTTCTTCTTGTGTGAAATTATGATCATTCATTAAATTATAATATGCTTCTGCTTCTTCAATATAATTTAAATCTTCTCTTTGTAAATTTTCTAACAAAGCAATTTGCGCTGACTGCGTATCTGTTATATCTACCAATGTACAAGGAACCTCTCCTAAGCTAGCTAACTTAGCTGCTCTCAATCTTCTTTCTCCAGCCACTAATTCATAAATTTCCCCACGTTTTCTAACTGTTAGTGGTTGTATTATTCCATGTTCCTTTATAGATTGAGATAATTCTATTAATGCCACCTCATCAAAAAACCTTCTTGGCTGATATGTATTAGGAATTATATCATTAACATTTATCTTTAATATTTCTTTGCTCATAAATTCAACACATCCTTAAACTTAAATACTTTTTGTCTATTTATAGATTTCTATATATATGTATATTTTCCTTCTTTTTACATTTATTTTTTGTAAGACAAATTTTTATTAAATTATTCATATAACATCATTTTATTTAAGAGGCTTCTTTGTTACCATTCCAGCTTTCCTAGGAAACGACATAGGACACTCTTTTACTTTATTAACTACTACAATATTATGTTTTAATTCTGTATCTTCAATGTCTACTTTTATCACATCTTGTAACTTACCACCTAAAGTTCCAATAGCATTTCTGCTTTGATTCAACTCTTCGTCCACCAATGGCCCTTTTAAAGCTACAAAACTACCTCCTACTTTTACAAAAGGAAGGCAGAATTCTGATAAAACTGTCATATTAGCAACAGCTCTTGAAGTGGCTATATCGAACTTTTCTCTCAAATCTCTATTTTTACCACCATCTTCAGCTCTAGAATGTATTGTTGTTACATTTGTTAATCCTAATTCTCTAACCACTAAATTAAGAAAATTAATTCTTTTATTCAATGAATCTAGTAATGTTATCTTTTTATTTTCATCCATTATAGCAATTGGTAATCCAGGAAATCCAGCTCCTGTTCCTACATCAATTATAGTCTTAGCACTTTTTATCTCGTTACTTTTGAATATTTTTATACAGTCAATAAAGTGTTTTTTTACAAATTCTTCATCATCTAATATTGCTGTTAGATTAACTTTTTCATTCCATTCCTGTACTAATCTCATATATTTTATAAATTTGTTATATTTATCTTCATTAAAAGTCATCCCAACGTCTTGTGACGCTCTTTCCATTAATTCATAAAAACTCATTTTTACCTCCTGAGTTTATTTTTTTTCTTTATTATAATGATGTTCTAGATATATTAATAAAACTGATATATCTGCTGGAGATACTCCAGATATTCTAGAAGCTTGACCAATACTTATCGGTCTTATATTATTTAATTTTTGCATTGCTTCTACTCTTAATCCCCTAACATTATTATAATCTATATCTAATGGTAATATCTTCTTTTCAAACTTACTAAATTGTTTTACTTGTTCTAATTGGCTATTAATATATCCTTCATACTTTGCGATAATATTAATCTGTTCCCCTATTTCATCTCTTAATTCAGGTCTATCTGGATCTAATTGTTTAAGCGAAAAATAATCTAATTCTGTTCGCTTTATTAATTCATAGAAAGATATAGGCTTTCTTAATTCTGCCGAATTTAAAGAATTTAAGAATTCATTTACCTCTCTTTTATTTGTAATTTTTAATTCCTTAATTCTGTTAATCTCATTTTCTATAATACTTTGCTTTTCTCTAAATCTATTAATTCTTTCATCTGTAACTAAACCTATCTTATAACCTTTTTCAGTTAATCTATAGTCAGCATTGTCTTGTCTTAATAAAAGCCTATACTCAGCTCTAGAAGTCATCATTCTATAAGGCTCATTAGTTCCTTTTGTAACTAGATCATCAATTAAAACACCTATATAGGCATCAGATCTTGTTAAGATAAAAGGCTCTTCTCCCTTTATCTTTAATGCCGCATTTATACCAGCAATCAACCCTTGAGCAGCAGCTTCTTCATATCCAGAGCTACCATTTAACTGACCAGCTCCATATAGACCTTGAACATTCTTAAATTCTAGTGTTGGCTTTAATTGCGTAGGGTCTATTGAGTCATACTCAATAGCATATGCTGTTCTCATTATCTCTACATTTTCTAGGCCTGGTATAGTTTTTAACATCTTTACTTGAACATCTTCAGGTAAAGATGAACTCATACCACCAACATACATTTCTAAAGTATTTTCACCTTCTGGTTCAATAAATATTTGATGTTGTTTTTTATCAGGAAATCTCATTACTTTATCTTCAATTGATGGACAATATCTAGGTCCTACACCTTCAATACTTCCATTATACATAGGAGATCTTGAAATATTTTCATTTATAATTCTATGAGTTTCCTCATTAGTATAAGTAAGATAACAAGAAATTTGTTCTCTATCAACATTATCATTCATAAATGAAAATGGTACTATTTTTTTATCTCCTCCCTGTTCAATCATCTTAGAAAAATCAACTGAACGCTTATTTATTCTTGCTGGTGTTCCAGTTTTGAATCTTCTCAGACTTATACCTAAGTCTATTAATGATTGAGATAAATCATTAGCTGGAAAAAGTCCATTTGGCCCACTACTATAGCTTACATCTCCAATTATTACTCTTCCTTTTAAATATGTACCAGTAGCTAATACTACAGCTTTACATTTAAATATAGCACCATTTTTTGTAACTACACCTGTTACTTTATTATCTTCTATTATTAATTCAATTACTTCCAACTGTCTTACTTGAAGATTTTTTGTATCTTCCATAATTCTTTTCATTCTATTTTGATATTTCAACTTATCAGCTTGTGCTCTTAATGAATGAACCGCTGGACCCTTAGATGTATTTAACATTCTAGATTGGATGAATGTTTCATCAATATTTATTCCCATTTCTCCACCTAATGCATCAATCTCTTTAACTAAGTGTCCCTTTGCTGTTCCTCCTATATTAGGATTACAAGGCATCATTGCAATTGAATCTAAACTAATAGTACACATTAATGTATTTAGCCCCAATCTCGCACATGCTAAAGCAGCTTCACAGCCTGCATGCCCTGCACCTACAATAACAATATCAAATTCACCTGCATTGTATTTCATAATAGTTTACTCCTACTTTCCACAACAAAAATCTTTAAATATTTTATTTACTAAGTCTTCTTCTAATTCAGATCCTGTTATTTCACCTAATGCTTTTAGAGATGCCGTTACATATATTGAAATTAAATCTAAAAATTCATTCATTTTAACTTTTTCATAAGCAGTTTCACAATTTTCTAAGGCCCTATATAATGCTTGCTTATGTCTATTATTAGATATAATTAAACTTTCTGTATCTACACTACCACTAAAGAACATCTCTTTTATTTTTTCTTTTAAATTATCTAATCCAACTTCTTGTTTGGCAGATACATATATTTTGTTATTTAAATCTTTAATTTCTTTTTCACTTATCTTATTCTCTAAATCCATCTTATTTAGAAGAACAATATAATTTTTATCAATAATAGAATTTATTATCTCTTTATCTTCTTCTTCTAATTCTCTAGATATATCAAGCATTAAAATTACAAGATCTGCTTCATTTATTTTCTCTCTTGATTTTTCTACGCCTATCTTTTCTACAATATCATCAGTTTCTCTAATACCAGCTGTATCAGTTATTCTTATTGGAATACCATCTAAACTTATAAATTCTTCAATTATATCTCTAGTTGTCCCAGGTATATCTGTAACAATAGCTCTTTTTTCTTTTAATAACGCATTTAATAATGATGATTTACCCACATTTGGCTTTCCAACTATAGCCAAACTTAACCCATCTCTTATAATTCTACCCTCATCTGCATTTTTTAATAAATAATGCATTCTATCTATTGCTTTTTTTATTTCACTCTCAACTTTAATAGGTATATCAGGATCTATTTCTTCTTCATCTTCCGTAAAATCAACAGCATATTCTATTAGCGCCAATGTATTAAGCATATATTCTCTTAATTTATTTATTTCCTTAGATAGAGCACCTTCATGTTGTAACATAGCAGATTTCATAGATAAATCTGTTTTTGCCCTTATAATATCCATAACAGCTTCTGCTTGGCTTAAGTCTATTCTCCCATTTAAAAATGCCCTTTTTGTAAATTCCCCTGGTTCAGATAACCTTGCACCAGCCTTAATTACTTCTTCCAGAACCTTATTTGTAGATATAATACCACCATGGCAATTAATTTCTATTACATCTTCTGCTGTAAAGCTCCTAGGCCCCTTCATAAAACTTATTATAACTTCATCTATAGTATCTTTATTATTAATATCTTTTATATATCCATATCGCATAGTATAAGACTTCATATCATCCATACTTTTACCGTTTTTAGCACAAAAAATCTTATTAACTATTTCTTTAGATCTATCGCCTGATACTCTTATAATAGATATTCCACCTTCACCAATAGGTGTAGCTATACCACAAATAGTATCGAATTCTTTCATTAACTAACCTCCTAATTTTTATACTTTTAAGTATTATAACCGAATTTGACTAATATACATTTTACATAACTATATTTAATTAGTCAAAATTAAAAGAAATCCAAATATGTTTTTTAACTTCTATTTAAAGAAAGATATTACTTTCTAACTTATATACTATCTAAATTTATAATCTTTAATCCTTACAATATAAATTTAATTATCAATCTTCTCCATAATATATACATAATAAATTTTACAAATCTAAAGAATAAAAAACCTTTATGAGATGTATACTAATCACATAAAGGTTTAATTATTTAAATAGATATTTATTTTTTAGGCTTAATATCAACAACTACTCTTCTATAAGGCTCTTCTCCTTCACTATATGTGAATATTCCTTCCTTATCTTGTAAAGCTGAATGTATTATTCTACGTTCGTATGGATTCATAGGTTCTAACTTATATGCTCTATTAATCTTTTTTACTTTATAAGCTGTTTTTTCAGCAACCCTTTTAAGAGTCTCTTCTCTTTTTGCTCTATAATTTTCAACATCTAATACAACTCTTTTATAAGCAATTTCATGATTCTTATTTATTACTAATGATACTAGATATTGAAGAGAATCTAAAGTCTCACCTCTATAACCAATTACATTTCCCATCTTAATACCTTCTAAATCAATTTTGATTGTATTACCTTCTTCTGTAATTTTTATTTGAGGTTCAATTCCCATAGAATTTAAAACATTCACTAAAAATTCTTTTGCATTATCGATATAATTTTTCTTTAAAGAAACTATTAACTTTGCAGGTTTTGATCCAATAAAATTAAATAACCCCTTAGAACCCTCATCTATTACTTCGTATTCAATTTCATCCTTAGTTACATTTAACTGTTGTAAGGCTTTAGCTATTGCATCATCTATGTTTTTTCCAGTAACTTCAATAGATTTCATACCCTATTCACCCACCTCTAAATTATAAATTCTACTTTTTCTTTTTCTTATTTTTCTTTTTCTTACTAGCCTTATTAGAATCTTCATAATCCGGCATAACAAACTTAGGCGTTCTTGAAGCTTCTTTTTCAGCTTCAACTGCTTCAACTGCTCTTTTTTTCTCCATAGCTGGTCTATAGTTTATAAAATAAGTTGTTATTAATTGAATTACACCACCTAAAACCCAATAAATTACAAGTAGTGATTGAAATCTTAATGCCATAAATCCCATCATTAACGACATAACTATATTCATAGTTCCCATATTCATGCCACCTTCAGCTGCTGGAGCCGATTTAGTCATTAAATAAGATGGTAAGTATGTTGTTAATGCAGCAAGTATAGGTAATATAAAGAATGGATCTGGAGCACCTATATTACTAATCCATAAAAACGATCCTGTTGGATTTATAGAATAGAAAACTCCGTAAAGAGCCATAAGTATTGGAAGTGGTAATAAAGCTGGTAAACATCCACCAGTCATACTAACATTATTTTCTTTATACACTCTCATTAATTCCATGTTTTGCTTTTGAGGATCATTTTTATATTTATCTTGTATTTTTTTAATTTCAGGCTGAACCTCTTGCATTTTTTGTGTAGATCTAGCTGATTTAATATTAAAAGGTAATAAACATAATCTAATCAATATTGTTAATAATGTTACTGCCAATACATATTGATATCCTTCATTAGTTACTCCTAATCCCTTTACAAGATTTAAAAAGAAATTAAATATAACTGTAAAGAATTTCGTTATTGGTTCAAAAATGGTCAACATCCTATAAAATTCCTCCTAAATTCAAAATATTATTTAACGGGGTCAAATCCACCCTTACTAAAAGGATTACATCTTAAAATACGCCAAAGAGCCATTATTCCACCTTTAACAACTCCATATCTTTCAATTGCTTCTAAAGCATACTGAGAACAAGTAGGTATATATTTACACTTTGGTGGACTCATTGGCGAAATGTTTCTTCTATAAAATTTTATTAGACTTAATACTAATTTTTTCATTATTATATAAGCCAGCTTTCTTCAATAAATTGTCCATAGCATTTTCCACTTCATTGAAATTCTTATCTTTTAACTTTGTTCTTGCAACAAAAACAAGATCATATCCTTTATTTAGATAATCATCTTTAAATCTATAATTTTCATAAATTAATCTTTTGCTTCTACTTCGTATAACACTATTTCCAACTTTTTTACTAACAGAAATCCCCACTTTATTATATAGGTTTCCTTCGTTATCTTTATTCATTTTATTTTTAAAAATATATAGTACTAATAAACTATTAGCAAAAGATTTCCCACGTCTATAAATAAAGCGAAACTCTAAATTTTTCTTCAATCTATATATCATAGGTATTTCTATTCTCCTTTTTTTCTGCCATTTGCAGAAAAAAGGCCACAATTGCGGCCCTTATGCTGTTAATTTCTTTCTACCTTTTTGTCTTCTTCTCTTAAGAACGTTTCTTCCTGATAGAGTGCTCATTCTCTTTCTGAAGCCGTGTTCCTTCTTTCTTTGTCTCTTTTTAGGTTGATATGTCATGAACATTGTAAAAATGCACCCCCTTCAATAGTAATTTTTATAGTAAAAACTATACTACTCGATTTTTATGTTACTTATTAATTATATATATATGATGATAAAGTGTCAAGAATCTAGTTATTTGTAGATAGTTGGAAAACAAAATAGTTTTTTTGTGGATAACTTATTGAACATCTATATTCTAGTATGATATTATTAAATTAAACTGTGAATAATATGTTATTAACTTATTTTTATCCACAGCTGTGGACAAAGTTGTTGATAACTTGTTTAGATATTGTTAGTTTTTATATACATATTGTATTATTACTATAAAATTCGGACTTTATACAAAAAATATTATGTGTATAAGTTATATATTTATAAATTGTGGATAAATCAAATATACTTTTACTTTTTATAAATTTATAAACATGTTAATAATATAAGATGAATTTATCAACATAATATAAGTTATCAACATTACTTGTATATATGTTGTTATTTTATTGTTAATAAGTAAGTTAAAATTTTTTTTATTTTATTTGGAGGATTTATATATGGATGCTGATTTAAAAAAATTATGGGACCAAACACTTACTATTATTAAAGCTGAAATGAGTGAAGTTAGCTTTAATACTTGGATAAAAAGTTGTGAGCCTATATCTATTTCAAATGATACTATTAGGATTAGTGTACCGAACTCCTTTACCCAAGATATCTTAGAAAAAAGATATAAAGACTTAGTAGCTAACTCAATCAAATCAATTTGTTCAAAATTATATAAAATAGAATTCTTAATAGCTTCAGATATAAAATCAGATGAAACATCCAAAGAAGATACTCCTGAACTAAAGAAAAATAAGGCTGTATTAATCAGTGATGAACTATCAACTACATTGAATCCAAAATATACATTTGATTCATTCGTAATTGGTAATAGTAATAGATTTGCACATGCCGCATCTTTAGCTGTTGCAGAATCACCTGCTAAGGCATATAATCCTTTATTTATTTATGGAGGAGTAGGATTAGGAAAAACTCACTTAATGCATGCAATAGGTCACTATATATTAGATAGTAATCCTAATGCAAGAGTAGAGTACGTTTCATCTGAAAAATTTACAAACGAATTAATAAATGCAATTAAGGATGATAAAAATGAAGAATTTAGAAATAAGTACAGGAATGTTGATGTACTTTTAATAGATGATATTCAATTTATTGCAGGAAAAGAAAGAACTCAAGAAGAATTTTTCCATACATTTAATGCACTACACGATGCAAATAAACAAATTATATTATCTTCTGATAGACCACCAAAGGAAATTCCTACTTTAGAAGATAGATTAAGATCACGTTTTGAATGGGGATTAATTGCAGATATCCAAGTACCGGACTTTGAAACAAGAATGGCGATATTAAAAAAGAAAGCAGATGTAGAAAAACTAAATGTAGCAAATGAAGTTATGGTCTACATAGCTACAAAAATAAAATCAAATATAAGAGAACTTGAAGGCGCATTAATAAGAATAGTCGCTTATTCTTCATTAACTAATAAAGAAATTACAGTTGATTTAGCTTCAGAAGCATTAAAAGATATAATATCTAAAAAACAAGGCAAGAATATTACAATAGGCATAATTCAAGATATTGTTGCAAGCTACTTTAATCTTCGAATAGAAGACTTAAAATCACAAAGAAGAACAAGAAATGTAGCATACCCAAGACAAATAGCTATGTATTTAAGTAGAAAGCTTACCGATATGTCCCTACCTAAAATAGGTGAAGAATTTGGGGGTAGAGATCATACTACAGTTATACATGCTTATGAAAAAATATCAGAAAACCTTAATACGGATGAAAATTTACAACACACTATAGAAGATATTACAAAGAAGTTAACTCAAAATTAATTAACAACTGTACATAACAACTTTATAATATCTTGTGGATAACTATTTTAGAAGAAACCTATTGTTTATTTTGTGGATAAGTCTATTAATTTGTCACTAACTTATCCACACTATTTTTTTATAACTTTTCTAGTATTAATAAGGGTTCTAAGTACTTTTCAACAAATCCACAACGCCTACTACTATTATTACTAAATTTAAATTATATATCTATATTTATATAAATAATTATGTTATCAACAGAGGAGGTTATTTTTATGATAATTATATGTAATAAACAAAAACTACAAGATGGTATATCAATATGTCAAAAAGCTATTACAGGAAAATCAACAATGCCTATTTTGGAAGGTATATATATAAATGCTACAAAAGAAGGCATTACACTTATAGGATCAGACATTGATGTCTGTATAGAAACAAAAGTTGATGCAGATGTACTTGAAGAAGGAAAAGTTGTAATAGATTCAAAAATATTCGGAGAAATAATAAGAAAATTACCTAACTCTGATGTAAGAATTGAAATAATTCAAGATGATACGGTTCAAATAACATGTGAAAAATCTGTATTCAATGTTGTATTTATGAATGCAGATGAATTCCCTTCAATTCCTAAATTAGATATAGCTAAGGAATTAAAGGTTCCTCAAAATATATTGAAAAATATGATAAAAAGCACTTCATTTGCTATTGCTCAAGATGAGACTAGACCTATACTTCAAGGAATATTATTTGAAGTTAAAGAAAAAAAGTTGAATCTAGTTGCTTTAGATGGATATAGAATGGCTATAAAAACAGAATATTTAGATAATGACTTTGATATTGAAGTTGTTATTCCAGGTAAGACTTTAAATGAGGTTTCTAAGATACTTGAAGATGTTGAGTCTATAGTAAATATAACTTTTACTAATAATCATATCTTATTTGATTTAGGAGAAACTAAAATAATATCAAGATTACTAGAAGGTAAATATGTAAATTATTTATCCCTATTACCTCAAGAACATAAATTATTAATTAATGTTAACAGGCAAGAACTTCAAAATGGAATAGAAAGAGCTTCTCTTATGGCAAAAGAGGGAAATAGTAATTTAGTAAAATTAGAAATGAATGAAGAAAGCATAGTTATCACATCTAATTCTCAATTGGGAAAGGTAAGAGAAGAAGTAACTGCAAATATGCAAGGAGAACAAATACAAATTGCATTTAATTCTAGGTACATAATTGATGTTCTTAAGAACATGGAGGATGATAATGTACAAATAGAAATGACTTCAAGTGTAAGCCCATGTGTTATAAAAGGTAAAGAATCTGAATCATATAAATATTTAGTTTTACCAGTTAGATTAATTAGATAGGAGGATGCATAAAAGTTGAATTTTTATGCAATAAATATGAACGAAATATTAATTAATACTGATATTATTAAATTAGATGCATTTTTGAAGTGGAGTGGCATTGCTTCTTTAGGGTCTGAAGCTAAGTTATATATTCAAGATGGTCTAGTTAAGGTTAATGGTGAAGTATGTGTACAAAGAGGAAAAAAGCTAAAACGTGGAGATGTAATTTCATTTAATCAAGAAGAGTATAAAATTGTATAATTATATCAATATAAGCGTTTAAGCTAGTATTGTGATATAATTGAATGGGTGCATGTAGATGTTTATAAAAAAGCTTATGTTATTAAACTATCGAAATTATAAAAATGTAAATATAGATTTTAGTAGAAATGTTAATGTTTTTATGGGGGATAATGCTCAAGGAAAAACAAATATTTTAGAATCTATATATTATTGTGGATTAGCTAAATCACATAGAACTTCTAAAGACAGAGAATTGATTAATTGGGATGAAGACGGTGCATATATAAGTTTAAGTATTGGTAAAGAACGTTTGGATAAAAGAATAGATATAAATATTCTTAAAGATGGAAAAAAGGCAATAAGAGTTAATTCTATAAAGATTAATAAGATTGGAGAATTATTTGGTACATTTAATGTTGTTATGTTTTCACCAGAAGATTTAAAAATAATAAAAGAATCTCCTGGCATTAGACGTAGATTTATAGACATGGAGTTATGTCAAATAAATAATAGATATTACTACAATCTTGTACAATATAATAAGGTCCTTAACGAGCGAAATACGCTGTTAAAAAGTCGTAAAATAACAGACGATATATTAGATATATATGATGAGCAGTTAATTAAGTTTGGAGAATACATAGTAAATGAGAGACTAAAATACATAGAAAAGTTAAATTACTATGGTGCTGAAATTCATAAAGATATAACTTTAAATAAAGAAAATATAGAATATATATATATATCTTCAATAAAAGAATTTAATAATAATATTGATAATGAATTCAAGGAAAAATTTAGGAGTTGCTTAATTAAGAACAGAAAAAGAGATAAGGAGAAAGGAATAACTACAGTTGGTCCTCATCGAGATGATTTTATAGTATTGATTAATAATATAGATACTAAGAGCTATGGGTCACAAGGACAACAAAGAACTGCTGTTTTAACTATGAAATTCTCGTCTCTAAAAATAATAAAAGAGATAACTGGCGAATACCCTGTACTTTTATTAGATGATGTTCTTTCAGAACTTGATTTTAATAGAAAAAAGTATATCCTAAGTACTATTAATAATATACAAACTATAATTACATGTACTGGAATTAGTGATATATGTGAATATCTAGATAATGAATCTAAAATTTTTAAAGTGCAAGAGGGACATATCTCTAGCTAAAGGAGGCAAAATTTATGTTTCTACATTTAGGAGAAAACGTAGTTGTTCCTATAAAAGATGTTATAGGAATATTTGATCTACAAACCACAATGTATAGTTCAGATACAATACAATTTCTAAGGTTAGCTGAAGAAGATGGATTTGTTGAACGAATAACTAAAGAAAGACCAAAGTCGTTTGTTATAGCAGAAGTTAATAAGATGAGTAAAGTGTATCTTTCGCCAATTTCATCATCTACTTTAACAAAGAGAACTGGAATGGATTATAATCCTTAACTCCAATAGTTAAAACCTTGGTTTTAATTACTTTTATTTAGGAGGAATGTATTTTGGAACAAAATAAACAAAGCTATGATGAAAATCAGATACAGGTTCTAGAAGGTTTAGAAGCTGTAAGAAAAAGACCAGGAATGTATATAGGTAGTACTAGCTCAAGAGGTCTACATCACTTGGTATATGAAATTGTAGATAATAGTATAGATGAGGCTTTAGCAGGATTCTGCAAAAATATAAAAGTTACAATAAATGAAGATAATTCTATACAAGTTATAGATGATGGTAGGGGGATGCCAGTAGGTATGCATCCTAAGATGAAAAAACCAACTGTTGAAGTAATAATGACTGTTTTGCATGCTGGCGGTAAGTTCGGCGGTGGCGGATATAAAGTATCTGGTGGTTTACACGGTGTTGGTGCTTCTGTAGTTAATGCATTGTCAGATAAATGTATAGTAACTGTAAAGAGAGAAGGGCATATATGGCAGCAAGAATATCATAAGGGGAAGGTTGTAACTGATTTAAATATTGTAGGAAATACTGATGAAACAGGAACTGAGGTTTATTTCAAACCAGACGAAGAGATATTTGATGAAGTTGTATATGATTTTGAAGTTCTATCTCAAAGGTTAAGAGAATTAGCATTCTTAAATAAGGGAATAAGTATTACCCTTATTGATAAGAGAGATGATAGAGAAGAAGAATATTACTACGAGGGTGGAATAAAGTCTTTTGTTGAATATCTAAATAGAAATAAGGAACCTCTTCATGAACAAACAATATATGTTGAGGGAATAAAGGATGGAGTTTCAGTAGAAGTTGCTCTTCAATATCATGATGGATATAATGAAAATATTTTCTCTTTTGCCAACAATATAGATACTATTGAAGGTGGAACACACTTAGTTGGTTTCAAGACAGCTTTAACTAGGGTATTAAATGATTATGGTAAAAAGTTCGGACATCTAAAGGAGAATGATAAAAATTTATCTGGAGATGACATAAGAGAAGGCCTAACTGCTGTAATATCTGTTAAAATTGGAGAGCCTCAATTTGAAGGACAAACAAAGACAAAACTTGGAAATAGTGAAGTTAGAGGTATTGTTGATTCTATAGTTGGAGAAGGAATGTCAATATTCTTAGAGGAAAATCCATCAGTTGGTAAGACAGTAATAGATAAGGCATTGATGGCTGCTAGGGCAAGGGAAGCTGCTAGGAAGGCTAGGGAATTAACAAGAAAATCAGTTCTAGAGAGATCATCATTACCAGGTAAGCTTGCAGATTGTTCATCCAAGGATCCTAGGGAATGTGAAATATATATAGTCGAAGGTGATTCGGCAGGAGGTTCAGCTAAACAAGGAAGAGATAGGAAATTCCAAGCTATATTACCACTAAGAGGTAAAATTTTAAATGTTGAAAAACAAAGATTAGACAGAATTCTAAATGCCGATACTATAAGGTCTATGATAACTGCATTTGGAGCAGGAATAGGAACAGATTTTGATATAGAAAAAATAAGGTATAATAGAATAATTATTATGACGGATGCCGATGTTGATGGTGCTCATATAAGAACATTACTATTAACATTTTTCTATAGGTATATGAGGGAACTTATAGATGGAGGTCATGTATATATAGCACAACCACCTTTGTATAAGGTTTCTAAAGGTAAGAATGAGGCATATGCGTATTCAGATGATGAATTAGAACAAATATTAAATGAGTTTGGAGGAAGAGATAACTCACTTGATATACAAAGGTACAAAGGTCTTGGTGAAATGAATGCTGAACAATTATGGGATACTACAATGGACCCTGAAAAGAGAATATTATTAAAAGCAACAATAGAAGATGCTATGGCTGCAGATGAAATATTCACTATATTAATGGGTGATAAGGTTGAACCAAGAAGAGAATTTATACAACAAAATGCTAAAAAAGTAAGTAACTTAGATATTTAGTACTAAAACGAGGTGAAGTACATGAATTTTAATGAGGGAAAAGTCATTCCTGTAGATATTAATAAGGAAATGAAGAGATGCTATATTGACTATGCAATGAGTGTTATAGTTGGTCGTGCCCTTCCAGATGTAAGAGATGGTTTGAAGCCAGTTCATAGGAGAATTCTATATTCATTACAAGAGTTAGGTATAACTCCAGATAAGTCATATAGAAAATGTGCAAGAATTGTTGGAGATGTTTTAGGTAAATATCATCCACATGGAGATTCATCAGTATATGATGCATTAGTTAGAATGGCACAAGATTTCTCAATGAGATATATGTTAGTTGATGGACATGGTAACTTTGGATCAGTTGATGGTGATAGTGCAGCTGCAATGAGATATACAGAAGCTAGAATGAATAAGATAGCTGTAGAAATGTTAAGGGATATAAATAAGAATACTGTTGATTTTGTACCAAACTTTGATGGGTCAGAAAAAGAACCAGCAGTATTGCCGGCTAGATATCCAAATTTATTAGTAAATGGTTCATCAGGTATAGCTGTTGGTATGGCAACCAACATTCCACCACATAACTTAGGTGAAATTATAGATGGTACTGTAATGTTAATAGATAACCCAGAAACATCAGTACTAGAATTAATGACTATAATAAAGGGGCCTGACTTCCCTACAGCTGGTATTATAATGGGGAAGGCTGGAATAAGGGCAGCATATGAGACTGGTAAAGGAAAAATTGTTGTAAGAGCAAAGGCTGATATTGAAGAAGAAAATTCAAGACATAGGATTATTGTTACTGAATTGCCTTATCAAGTTAATAAAGCTAAGCTTATAGAAAATATAGCTGACTTAGTAAAAGATAAAAAAATAGTAGGCATATCTGACTTAAGAGATGAATCAGATAGGCAAGGTATGCGTATAGTTATTGAGTTAAAGAGGGATGCCAATCCTAATGTAATACTAAACTTACTATACAAGCATACAAAGATGCAAGATACATTTGGTGTTATAATGCTTGCACTTGTTGACAACGAACCTCAAATTTTAAATCTAAAACAAGTTTTATGTAATTATATAGACTTTCAAAAAGAAGTAATAACTAAAAGAACTATATTTGATCTAAATAAGGCACAAGCAAGGGCTCATATACTTGAGGGATTAAGAATAGCCTTAGACCATATTGATGAAGTTATAAGTATAATTAGACATTCAGAAACTTCAGAAATAGCAAGGAATACTCTTATTGAAAGATTTAATTTTACAGATAAACAAGCAACAGCAATCTTAGAAATGAGATTGAGAAGACTTACAGGTTTAGAGAGAGGTAAGATTGAAGAAGAATATAATGAACTTATGAAACAAATAGAATATTTAAATTCTATTTTAGCAAGTGAGGAAAAGTTACTAGGTGTAATTAAAGAGGAACTAATAGAAATAAAAAATAAATACAGTGATGAGAGAAGAACATCAATTGAAAAAGTAGTAAATGAAATTGATATAGAAGATTTAATCCAAGAAGAGGAAGTTACAATAACTTTAACACATTCTGGATACATTAAGAGAATATCTGCTGATACTTATTCTTCACAAAGAAGAGGTGGAAAGGGTATTCAAGCAATGTCAACAAAAGAGGATGATTTTGTTGAACATATAATGATAACATCTACTCATTCAGATGTATTGTTCTTTACTAACAAGGGAAGAGTATATAAGCTAAGGGCTTATGAAATACCAGAGGCAGGAAGAGTAGCTAAAGGAACTAACATAATTAACTTAATTGCTATAGAGCCAGATGAGAGAATAGAAACTGTATTATCAATAAGAGATAATACCAAGGATGGATTCTTGTTTATGGCAACTAAGCAGGGTATAGTAAAAAAGACACCTTTAAGTGACTTTAAAAACTTAAGAAAAAATGGATTAATAGCTATTAACTTAAGGGAAGGTGATGAATTACTTAAGGTCAAGGTAACTAGAGGGGATGCTAATATAATAATAGTAACCCAAAATGGTTATGCAGTTAGATTTAGTGAAAAAAATGTAAGAGCTATGGGAAGAACAGCATCTGGAGTAAGATCAATAAACCTTAAGGATGATGATATAGCTGTTTGTATGGATATAGCTGTAGATAGTGAAGATTTATTAATTATAAGTGAGTATGGATTTGGTAAGAGAACACCTATAAGCGAATATAAAGTTCAAAATAGAGGTGGAGTAGGATTAATAACTTATAAAATAAGTGAAAAGACAGGAAAAGTTGTTGGTGCTACAATGTGTAATGAACTGGATGAACTTATGTTAATAAATTCAAGTGGAGTAGCTATTAGAATAAATGTAAAAGATATATCTGTTACCGGAAGATCTGCTATGGGAGTTACTTTAATGAGGACTAATGAAGATGAAAAAGTAGTAGCAGTTGCTAAGATATCAGGTAGTGAAGAAGAAAATACTGAAGAACAAATAGATATATTAGATGATTATAATGATAAAGATGACATATTAGATGAATTAGTAAATAGGGCACAAAGTGATTCTGAAGAATAATTGTGTTAAAGAAGTATTCTTGTAAATATCAAGAATACTTCTTTTTTACTGTCTAGGAAAGAATAAAATTTTAAATAGCTATAAATCAAGGATAATAATTTTATGATTCCCTTACATTTAGTACGAGTGAGGTGAATATTTGTTTTGATGTGACTTGGAGCTTTCTACGGAACAAGCAAAATGAATATCAATCCACCTTTTTTATGAATATATCAGTCATCATACCCTAGCGTATCAATATATATTAAATAGAGAAATGAGGAGAATATTAGAGAAATATTAAAATAATTTGATTAAATTATATATATAACAAATTAATTATTACTTGTATGTGATATTATAAAACACGTCGCTGATGCGAAATATGTAAACAACAAAAAATAAAAAAAGTTGTTGACAAGATTTCGACAAGGTGATAAGATAAGGAAGTCGCTTGAGTGCGACACACAAATTGGTCTTTGAAAATTGAACAGAATATAAAGTTAAAAACCAGCAATTCTTTTTTACGAGTAAACTTGAGAAATCAAGTTGT
>NZ_JADPAA010000023.1:0-26040 GCF_015669365.1 Clostridium sp. 1001283B150210_160208_E6
AACCGCCGTATACCGAACGGTACGTACGGTGGTGTGAGAGGACGCTAAATAAAATAATTATTTAGCTCCTACTCGATTGTATATATAACTTTAAATTTTTATGTTGTAGCTTGTTTATAAGCATCCTTTACTATTTCACATATATAGTAAAGCTCATTTGTTGGGATTGTTATATTAAAGTTATCAGTTAATTCTTCAAGTGCTTTATTTGTTATATTTACATACCTTTCATTATTTATAATATAGCTAGACATTTCTTCCTGAGAGGTTAAAATAAAGTCCTTAAGTAAAATTCTTTCTATAGCACAGGATAAATGAATAAAGATTTTTGTTATGCTAGAATTTGTTAATACAATTTCTAAATTCTTTTCGATAACATTTATAAAGTTAAATACAAGTGGTTTTATCTTATATGCTGAGAATATAGTTAAATACTTATCTACAGCATCACAAGTAATATTTATTGCTATATCCTTTGTTAATGTTGTAACTATTTTATTTTCATTATTTTTATTTTGTACTCCTATTAAAGAAAGAAGTTTATTAACACCATTGTGCAATACGATATCCTCTAAAGATATAAATGGAATATCGTTTGTTTCTGGGTTTATACTACCTACAATAGCTATGGTTTTCTTATCAATAGATGTTCGATGTATTATATCTCTAAGCTGAGTTTTACTTTCTAGATTTAATGGAATTATTTCTATATCATAAATATTATTTTCTTTTAATATATTTTTTAAGTTGTAATGAAGATAGTTTGCTACACCTTCACCTGAATTACAGACAGTATATATTAATCTCTTTTTATTTATTGAAAGGTGATTTTCTATTTTTTTATTAAAGCTATAAGATAGTTTGTTATTCATTCCTATTAAATCATGAAGTATATCATCCATATCGCTCTTTAAAAATATAGACTTTCTAATAGCTTCGATAACTAATAATATATTCGTTGAATTAACAGTTACAATATTTATTCCAGTTTTCTCTTTTATGACTTCATCAAGAGTAGTTAGTGACCCCATATCAGCAAATAAAATTAATCCTCTTTTAAAGGTTCCAGGTTTTAACTTTTCTAAGAATAGGGGTAATATCTTACTTGCATCTTCGGTAAGAGGCATATCAATAGCTAAAGCAAAATTAATGCTAAGTAAGTCATTAGCAACATCTGCTATATTACTAGCTAAAGATTCTCCATGGGCAGCTATCATAATACCTACAGAATCAAAACTTTCTTTAGATTTTAAAGAATCTATTATAATTATTAGATTGTGAAGTTCCTCAGTTGGACAGTATATATTAAATTTAACTTCAAGGGTTTTAACAATCTTTTTGCAAACTGATTGAATTTCTAAAGGTATATCTAATAAGTCTTTAGTTTTAGAAATTTGTTTAGTATCGCTATCGTAGTCTTTTAAATTTTTAAGATATAAAGCAAGTGCTGCATAGGAACTTCTATCAATTATAAGATTTAAATCATCATATAAAATATCAGATAGAGTAGATATTATTTCTGATGTCTCATCATCTAAAAAATCTGGATACATTTTTTGTAATGTAAGATTTTTTGCTATTAGTTGAGTATAATCAGAAAAAGTTTTCTTAATATCTACATTATCCTCTCCTAAGATATTTAATTGATTATTATAGAATTTTACAAAGTCATATGTTGGTGTTGGAGCCGTTTTAAAGATTTGGCTTCCAGGTGAAAATTTATATTCATTTTTATCTAAAAGAAGTTCAACCTTTTGTCTAGTTGAGATCTCTATGTTAGATAGAGTGTTATTGGTATAAAGTGGTAATGAATCTTTGGTTATATGAACTTTATCTAAGTTGTTGAGTCTACTATCTAAATATGATCTAGCAACGGATAGTTGAATGTCACTTGCTAGTTGACCGATATTTCCATGAGGATTATATAGCATTAAGTCTGATAAACAGTTTTTATCAACATGTATTGGCATATTTATTTTTTTAGACTCAGCACTATATAAATTGTTAACTAGCATTAGTTTTTCACTTAAGGTTCTCTCTTTAAGACTAGGAATTCTTATTGATGATGGTATTCTCCTTAGGAAAGTTGTAAGCAGCATAGAGTTAGGATTTTCTGTTGTAGCTGCTATTATTAGAACCTTAGCAGTTCTCTCCGAAGAAGTTTCTCCAAGTCTTCTAAATTTTTGTTTATCAATATATAAGAAGAGCATTTCTTGCCCCTCTGGAGGAAGTCTATGAATTTCGTCTAAAAATAAAACACCACCATCAGCTTCTTCTATTAACCCTTTTTTATCAGTATCTGCGCCAGTATATGCTCCTTTAACAGTACCAAATAATTGAGCAACTAGTAGATTTGGATTATTAGCATAGTCGGCACAGTTAAATACCACAAAAGAGGAGTTTTTGTTAAACACATTATTTTGTACACCATACTCATACATGATTTCAGCAAATAGACTTTTACCAACACCAGACTCTCCAAGAAGTATAGTATGAAGTCCATTAGGATAAAGTATTGATGATTTACCTAACTTTACTATACCTGCTAAACTATGATTTGAACCTATTAATTTGTTAAAAGGATCTAAGTTATTAGTATTATTAACTTCTTTCTCATTTGAAGAATCTAAAATTGGCACTAAATCTGCTAAAGAAGAGCATTTTAGACATTCGTCATCTAAAATGATTTGAAATATATTTTCAAAGTGCTCTCTATCAAAATACTTAGTGGGTTTTCCTTTAATTTTTATAAGTAAACCATCTTTATATAGTTTATTTAAATCCGAAGAGGCATTATTTCTAAGTATACTAAGTCTTTCAGCTATATCTAAAGAGGAAACGCCTAAAGTTGAATTTTCCTTTATATCGTGAATAGTAACGTTTTCACAAAAATCCTCAATATATTTTTTTATGACCTCAATTCTTAACACCTAATCTACCTCCTAAAAGAAGAATTCTTAATTATAAGTGCTAGATGTCTAAATTTATCTAATGAATATGAATAGAAGTTATAGTAGGCTTCACAGAAATAATTAAGATTATCTTTTTGGTTTTCTCTATGACGTCTACAACCACCTCTACAAATTGATATATATTTGCATGACTTACATTTAGCACTAATTTCAGTGGATTCTTTTAAAAAGTTAATTGTTCCTTCATTTTTATGAATGTCATCAAAGGAGTCTTTAAGTATATTTCCAATATTGTAATTTTCATAGGTGTAAAAATCGCATGGATATACTGAACCATCACTTTCAATAATATGTTGACATGAGCATACTCCTCTCATATCACAAGCTTCGTAGTCTTGATTTAAGAATAGTCCTAATATATTATCAAATAATCTTATACTTACATAATTATTGTTTAATGCATCTTTATACCATAGATCAAATATTTTAATGAGAAATTTCTCATACTCTTTAGGGGTAAGTGAATATTTTTCTAAAGTCATAGAAGTATTTTCTAAGGGTTCTAAACAAGGATTAAATTGAATATATTTATAGTCATTTTTCTTGTAGAAGTTATAAATACCTTCAACCTTTTTACATAAAGCTGAAGTTATAACAGTAAGAATATTAAAGTCAACATCGTATTTTCTTAATATAGTAATACCTTTATTAACGCTATTAAAACTACCATCATTTTTATAATCAAGTCTGTTTAAATTATGAATATCCTTATTTCCGTCCAGAGAAATACCAACAAGAAATTTATTTTCTTTTAAGAATTCTCCCCATTCATCATTCAGTAGTGTACCGTTTGTTTGAATTGAGAATGAGAAGCTTGTACTATTGGTTATTTCTTTAGTGTATTTAATAAGCTCTTTATAAAATTCTAGGCCCACAAGAGTAGATTCTCCTCCTTGAAAACCTATAGAACAATGACCACCATTACAATAGTCAGCAGCTTTTAAAACGATTTCTTTAAGAGTAGAAAGTGGCATGAAGCCATAGTCTTTTATATCTCTTGCATCAGCAATAGAGTGATAGAAACAGTATTTACACTTTAAGTTACATTTACTAGATGACGGTTTTATCATTAGACTTAAATTTCTTTTCATTTTTTCCCCTCCCATATTAAATAAATACTGAAAGAATATTATAGAAATTTAAAATAATTAAGGCTATTAATACCACATTAAATACTTTTAGAATAGTTTCACTTGAATATAGCTTATTAAACCTAGAACCTATTATTCCTCCTAGGATTCCGCCCACAACCATAAATGGTAGCATGCTTAAGTCAAATCCACTGAAGCCAGAAGAAGTTGCAACGGTTACTAGCTTTGAAGCTTGAGAAAATAATATAGTTATTATTGAATTAACAGCTGCTTCCTTTGTATTCATTGAGAAGAATATTGTAAGAACACAAACGTTTATTGGTCCTCCTCCTATACTTAAGAAAGATGCTATTGCTCCTAAAAGCAGTCCTATTGCTATACATGCTACAGAATTTTCTATGTGATAGCTTTTAAATTTATCTTTATTATTCATGTATATGTATACAAGAATTAGTAGTATAGCTAGTACAAAGTTTTGGATTACTGTAACTGTTGTTGGTTGCATTAAGGTTAAAATGAACTTTACTAGTTTTTCTCCTATAAGACCTCCAAAGATTGAACCTATACCAATAAGTACAGTTTTTCTTACTTCGATTTTAAATTTATAACGTACTTGCTTGATTATAGAAACTATAGCCATAGAAAAAACAGTGAATGACGATAATACACTTATTGTTGATAAGTTATAGTCGCCTAAGAAATCTAGAATGGGCTTGATTATTACCCCGCCACCAAGACCTGCCATTGAACCTAGGGTCGTAGCCCCTAAAGCAATAAATAAGTAAAGTAAATTCATTTGTTCTTCCTCCCATTCAAACTTTTGTGCAAAAATCTATACTATCTATATTAATTTCAATTTCTATAATTTTCAAGCAGATTTCTAACTTATTAGAAAATAAAAAAATATTAATTTATGTGAAGAGTATTATATTGATACTCGTAAACAGTATCATTTTTTTATAAAGAGTATTAATGAGTATTATACCTATTTGAAAACGTTATAAATACTTGCGATACTAATTTTGGCACGGTACTTGCTTTAAATAAAGGCATAAGGAGGGAGTACATAAATGAAAGAAATAGGAATCATATTAATAAGTCATGGGCATTTTGCAGAGTATGCAATGAAAAGTGCTGAAATGATAGTTGGGAAACAAGAGAAGTATAAAATAGTTTCGGTTACTGATGATAAGGATTTAGAAAATGTTTTAGAGGAGCTTAGAGAAGCTTATAAAGAGTTAAAAGATGAAAGAGAAGTAATTATTCTAGCAGATATATTTGGAGGGACTCCATGTAACGCTAGTTCAAGAATGATATTAGATGGGTGCGATGTAGTAGTTTATACAGGATTTAATTTACCGGTTCTATTAGAACTATTATTAAACAGAGAGTTACCAACTGAAGCAATTAAAGAAAAATTAGAAGAGGTTTATAAAGAAACATTTATAGATATAAACAAGAAGTTATCAGTAAAAGAAGAAGAGGAAGAAATAGCTTTATAGAGAGTTTAAGGAGGAAATAAAAATGGGTGTTAAATTAGTAAGAATTGATGACAGATTAATACATGGACAAGTTTGTTCAACTTGGATTGGAGACTATGGCATAGAACAAGTACTAATAATTAATGATAAGGTAAGCAAGGATCCAGTACAAAAATCAGTAGTAGGACTTGCAGCTCCAGCAGGAGTAAGAGTTTTAGTATTTGGTGTAGATCAATTTATAGAAGTATTAAAGAAGAATCCGATAAAGAAGGATACTTTACTATTATTTACAACATCAACAGATGTATTAAAAGTAGTGAATGGTGGATTAGAAATTAAAAAGGTAAATGCTGGAGGAATGAGATACAACGAAACTAGAAAGAGACTTACAAAGTCAATTTCAGTAACGCCTGAAGAAGAAAATGCATTTAAAGAACTTATGGATAAAGGCATTGAAGTATTTGTACAAATGGTACCTAAAGATGACGTAGTATACATGAAGGATCTTATTTAAAATTTATAAATAAATTAAAAAAGGAGAGGTTATTATGTTAATCAAAGCATTATTAGTAGCTGTTTGGGCAGGTATATGTGCATGGGACCAATATGGACCACATTTAGGTTTCAGAAAACCATTACTTGCAGGTGCAGTAACAGGACTTATTTTAGGTGATTTAACTCAAGGTCTTATAATTGGAGCAACATTAGAATTAATGTGGTTAGGAGTAAACAACGTAGGTTCTTATGTTCCACCAGATGTTATTTCAGGTTCAGTAGTTGGTGTAGCAATTGGTATTTTATCAGGCGGTGGAGAAGCAACTGGTGTAGCTGTTGCAATTCCAGTTTCATTATTAGTTCAACAACTTGATATGTTATGTAAAACTATTAGTATTTCTCTAGTACACAAAGCAGATAAAATCGCTGAAACAGGTGACTTTGATAAGATTGACAAGCTTCAATATATGGGTGGTGGCTTAATTTTTTTAAGTAGAGCAGTGCCAACATTTATAGCTGTATTTTTAGGAGCAAGTGCAATTGACTCTATTATGGCAGCAATACCAGCAAGCGTAATGACCGGTTTAACAGTTGCATCAAAAGCAATTCCAGCAGTAGGTATAGCAATGTTATTGACTATGATGCTTAAAAAGAATATGTGGATGTTCTTAATACTAGGATTCACATTAACTGCATACTTAAATTTACCTACATTAGCATTAGCATTAATCGGTGCATGTTTCGCAGGTGTTTATGACTTAATAATGAACAATAAACAAAAAGAATCATCTGTTAATAAAGCAGCGACAGTATCTGTTGAAGTAGAAGAAGGTGTAGAAGGAGGCTGGGATCTATAATGGCTAACTTAATTGATAAAAAGGATTTAAAGAAAGTATTTTGGAGATCACAAATATGTCAATTCTCTCATAACTATGAAAGAATGCAAAGTTTAAGTACAGTTTATATATTAAAGCCAATATTTAAGAAGCTTTATAAAGATAAATCAAAAGAAGAAAGAGCTAATGCTATGAAGAGACACTTAGAGTATTTCAATACTCATCCAATAGCAATGCCTTTCATCTTAGGTATCGTAGCAGCCATGGAAGAGACAACAGATGAAGATCAAAAAGAGTCAGTAATCTCAATGAAGACAAGTTTAATGGGTCCTTTAGCTGGTATTGGAGACAGTATGCTTAACTTCACATGGATGCCTATCGCAGGATCAATTGGTGCGGCATTCGCTTTAGATGGAAACATATTAGGTGCAATATTAATGTTCTTAATGATTAACTGTTTATACTTCCCGTTAAAGTACTACGGTGTAACTAAAGGTTATTCTAAAGGGATGGAAGTTTTAGGCGGAGAAGATAACGGAAAAGGTATATTTGATAGATTAGCTAATATGGCTAACGTTCTTGGAGTTATTGTTGTTGGTGGATTAATTGCAACAACTGTAAAAGTAACACTTGGTGTTCAAATTGCAGCAGGAGAAAATCCGTTAATGTTACAAGAAATGCTTGATAAAGTAATGCCAAATTTACTTCCATTAGCATTAACATTCCTTTGTTACTATCTATTAAAGAAATCTAACGGTAAGAATGCTGTTTGGGTAATATTCGGAGTATTAATAATAGCAGTATTATTGTCAATGGCTGGAATTATAGTATAGAAGTGAAAGAATATGTGAACTTAAAAATTTAAGGTCACACCTAAAAATTATTGTAGACAAGCTGATAAGTATATTATTGCTTGTCTACAATAATATGAATTAAAACTTAGTAAACTTGGAGGAGATTTTATATGAGAACAGTCGTAGTTTTAATGGATACGTTAAAGAGAAATATGATGGAAGTCTACAATAATGAAACTTGGGTAAAGACTCCTAATATAACTAAATTCTCTAAGGAAGCAGTTACATTTGATAATCATTGGGTTGGATCTGCTCCATGTATGCCTGCAAGAAGAGATATACTTACTGGACGTTTAAACTTTTTAGAAAGATCTTGGGGGCCAATAGAACCATTTGATATAACACTTCCTAAAGTATTAGCAGAAAAGAATGTATTTAGTCACATAGTAACAGACCATCCTCACTATTTTAGATTAGGTGGAGAGGATTATGTTCAACAATTCTCTACTTGGGACTTCTATAGAGGACAAGAAGGAGATCCATGGATATCAAAAATTGATGATCCATCATTTATGCCAGATGATTATTATGGAAAATTAAGAAGACAATATCAATGGAACAGAACAAAGTGGGAAAGACAAGAAGATGAATATCCAACTCCTAAGACATTTAATGCAGCCTGTGAATGGCTTGAAGATAATAAGGAACATGATGATTTCTTCTTGATGGTAGAAACTTTTGATCCACATGAACCATTTGATGTTCCAGAGGAATATATGAAGATGTATGGGTGTGAATATGAAGGTCCATATTTTGAAACACCAAATTATAAAGAAGTTGATGTACCAGATGATGCCTTAGACTATATAAATAAGAGATATGCTGCATTACTTACAATGACAGATAAACATTTTGGAAAATTAATAGATAAATTAAAGGCTCTTAATATATATGAAGATACATTAGTTATAGTAACTACAGACCATGGATATTTCTTAGGTGAGAGGAATTACTTTGGTAAGAATTATATGCATATGTACAATGAGTTAGCTCACATTCCTTTATTAGTACATTTCCCAGGAGGAAAGATGGCAGGAGAAAGAGTAAAGGTATTAACTCAAAATATTGATATTATGCCAACAGTTCTAGATTATTCAGGAGTAGAAATTCCAGAAGATGTTCAAGGAACTTCGTGGAAACCAATTCCTGAAGGTGGAGAATATAACAGGGAGTATGCTTTATATGGTTACCATGGAATAGCAATGAATGTTACAGATGGTGAACATACATATTTTAGAGCACCTAATAAAGAAAATAAGCCATGCTTTGAATATACATGCATACCAACAACAATTAGAAAGTATTTAGGAAAAGGAAGAGAGAAGGAAATAGAAATGGGTAGGTTCTTAAAGAGAACAGATTATCCTGTTTATAAAATTCCAATAGAAAATCCTTCAATACTAGATAATGTTGATGATGCTTTGAAATATACTTCTGAAAGTAAGTTGTTTAATATAGTTGAAGACTATCCTCAAGTAAATCCAATAAAGGATGAAACTTTAGAAAACAAATATATTGACCTTTTAAAAAGAGGATTAGAAGAAATGGATGCTCCAAAAGAGCAATTTGAAAGACTAAATCTAAAATAGTAGGAGGAAAATTCGATGAAAGTAATAATTGCATCAGATAGCAAAAGTGTAGAATTTAAAAATGGTATAAAGGAAGACTTACTTAACAAAGGTTATGAAGTCATAGATAAAACAGAAGGAAAAGAAGTTGATTTTTATGATGCCTCAAATTTAGTATGTGAAGCAATTCTTAACAAGGAAGGGGTAAGAGGTATCGTAGTAGATGAATATGGTACAGGCTCCTTTAATGTATGTGCAAAACATAAGTATATAGTATGTGCACAAGTAGCTGATGAACATTCAGCTAAGATGACTAGAGACCATAATAATACTTCAATAATAACAATGGGTTCTAAGGTTACAAGCCTAGAAATTGGAAAAAGAATTTCAGAAAAATTCGTTTCATCTGAATACTCAGGTGGAAGACATCAAATAAGAGTAGATATGTTAAATAAAATGGCATAGGAGGAAAAAGAAATGATTATATCAGTTGGATGTGACCATATAGTTACACATGTTAAAAATAGCGTAGTTGAATATTTAAAGTCAAAGGGGCATGAAGTTATAGATAATGGTACTTACGACCATGTAAGAACTCACTATCCAATATACGGAAAAGCTACTGCTGAAAAAGTAGTAAATGGAGAAGCAGATTTAGGAATAGTAATCTGTGGTACAGGAGTTGGTATAACTAATTCAGCAGCTAAGATTAAGGGCGCTAGAGTTGCTCTAGTAAGAGATGTTGAAACAGCAAGATATTCCAAAGAAGAATTAAACATAAATATTCTTGGTTTTGGTGGAAGAATTACAGGTATTGGCTTAATGGAAAATATTATTGATGTATTCTTAGAAACTGAATACAAGCCAACAGAAGAAAACAAGAAGTTAATTGAAAAGATAGATAATATGATAGAAAAAGATTATGCAAATGGTGATGAACATTATTTTGATGAGTTCAATGAGAAGTGGGAAAGAGGAGAATATCACGATTAATATTTAGGGGGATAAAAATGAGTATACTATCAACAAGACAAATGCTTTTAAATGCACAAAGAGATGGATATGCCGTTCCAGCATTCAATATACACAATCTGGAGACATTACAAGTAGTTGTAGATACAGCTGTTGAAATGAGATCACCAGTAATAATTGCGGGGACGCCTTCAACAATTGAATATGCAGGTGCTGAATACATAAATGCAATGGCAGAAGTAGCAGCCCATAAATATGATATTCCAATAGCAATTCATTTAGATCATTTTGAAGATGTAGAGGCTATAAAGAGAAATATAGACATTGGATTTAAATCATGTATGATAGATGCATCAAAGCTAGAGTTTGAAAAGAACATTGCTAAGGTTAAGGAAGTAGTAGATTATGCTCATAAATTTGATGCTACAGTAGAAGCAGAACTTGGAAAATTAGGAGGACAAGAAGATGACTTAATTGTAGATGAAAAAGATGCAATGTATACAAACCCTAATGATGCAGCGGAGTTTGTAAAGAAAACTGGAATTGATTCTTTAGCAGTAGCTATAGGAACAGCTCATGGATTATATAAGGGTGAACCTAAGCTTGATTTTGAAAGATTAAAGGAAATAAGATCAAAAGTAGAGGTCCCACTAGTTTTACATGGAGCCTCAGATGTTCCAGATGAATTGGTAATGAAGGCTATTTCACTTGGAATATGTAAGGTTAATGTTGCAACAGACTTAAAGATTCCATTCTCAGGTGCATTAAAGGAATATTTCAGCAAACATCCAGAAGCTAATGATCCAAGAAAGTATATGACTCCTGGTAAAGAAGCAATGAAGAAAATAGTAGAACATAAGATACAAATTTGCGGTAGTGCAAATAGATATTAATAGAATAGGAAGTTAGATATGATATTAGTAGTAAATTTAAATGCATCTGTGGATAAAAGATATGAAATGAAGGAGCTTGAAAAAGGAACTGTAATGAGGGCTTTTAAGGTTGAAAACACACCTGGAGGTAAGGGAATACACGTTGCAAATGTAGCTACTATCTTAGGTGAAGAATGTATTGCAACAGGTTTCTTAGGTGGAAAAACTGGTGAATTTATTGAAGAAAAGTTAGTTGAGTATAATATAAATAGTGACTTTGTAAAAATAAATGGTGAAACAAGAGAATGTTTAGCTATAATTACAGAGGACTTAGCTCAAACTGAAATATTAGAACCAGGACCTGAAGTTTCTATGGAAGAACAAAATAAGTTCTTATTAAAATATAAAGAGTTAGTAAAAAGAAGCAATATTATTGTTGCCTCTGGTAGTGTACCAAGAAATATTCCTAAAAATTTCTATGGTGAATTAATTAGTATTGCTAATAAAAATAACAAGAAGTTTTTATTAGATACAAGTGGAGAACTTTTAGTAGAAGGTATAAAATCTAAGCCTTTCTTTATTAAACCTAATAGAGATGAAATAGAGGCATTAACAGGTAAAAGAATAGAAACTGATGAAGATGCTATTGAAGAAATTAAAAAGTTCCAAGAACAAGGAATAGAATTTGTAGTTATTTCTCTTGGAAGTAAGGGTTCAATAGCAGGTTATAAAGGAAGATTTTATAAAGTAAATGTTCCTAAAATAACAGCTGTAAATCCTGTTGGATCTGGTGATTCTTATGTTGGTGGTGTAGCTGTTGCCCTAGAAAGAGGCTATGGTATAGAAGATATATTAAGGTATGCTTCAGCTTGTGGTACAGCAAATGCTATGGAAGAAGAAACAGGATTCGTTAGAAAAGAGGTAGTGGAAGATTTATATAAAAAAATAACTGTAACTTTAGATAAATAGTATTAAATAAAAGTGATTGGTTAAATATTCAGTATTTATTGATTAAATTTAGATTCATCTTTAGTATTAGCGTAAAAACATGTATTAAAGATGAATCTTTTTTTAGTTAAGAGTTTAATTTATAACAAAAAATAAGGAGATGAAGAGGTTTGAGAAAGAAGAGAATATTAAATTTATTGTTATCGTTTACTTTGGCTGTATCATGTGTTTCTCCCATATCAGTGGTTAGCGCTAAGAATATTAAGGAAGATGTAAACATCGAAAAAAACTTAATAGGATATTGGGATTTTAATGAAGGCTCACTAATTAACAAAGCTAATAGTGATAAGAATGGAGAGCTTATAGGGCAAGGAATATCTATTAAAGACTCAGATATGGGAAAATCACTTTATTTTGGTAGTGATTCTGATAGTTATATGAAGGTTCCTGAGTTTATAAATACTGGTGTGAAACCATACACAATATCAATGTGGTACAAGTATGATGAGAATTTAGCAACTCATAATAATACTGTATTAGCTCAACAAGATGGTAATGGTAGATCATTATTATTATTAACTTCTACTAATAAATATAGAAGTTTTGTTAACGCACAAAATGTAGATAGTAATTCAGATGTAGATATAAGTATTTGGCAACATGTATCAATGACAATAGATCCAGAATCTAATAAAATAAAGTACTATATAAATGGTAAATTTGACTCAGAAAAAGATGCAGGAAGTAATAAAGTAGATACATTAACAAGTTTATTAATAGGAAGGCATAAAAATGGTGGAAAAGATCCAGATTCAATGAAAGGGGAAATAGATGAGGTTCGTGTATATGATAGAATCATAAATGATAGTGAAGCGAAGGCTATATATGAATCAGTAAAATCACCTAATAAAACAATTGAAGATAATCTAATAGGACATTGGAACTTTGATGATGGAAATGTAGACAACTTACTTGGAGATAAAGATGGAAAATTAATAGGTAATAATGTAGCTATAGGAAAATCAAGCAACGAAGAATTAGGAAATTCATTAATCTTTAATAAAGGTAATGATAGTAGTTTAAAGATTGATAGTTTTATTAATACTGGTAAAAATCCATATTCATTCTCTTTATGGTATAAAACTGAAGAAATTAGTGAAAAAAATCATACAGCCATATTACAACAAGGGGAAGCTGGCAAATCTTTATTAACACTTCGCCTAGATAATAAGTATGGTTCATATGTTAATGGTACAGATGTTTTATCAACCAATACAGTAACTAAGGGAACTTGGCAAAATGTTATTATAACTACTGATCCTAAGTCAAATAAAGTTAAGTATTACATTAATGGAGAACTTGATGGGGAATATGATGCTGGAGATAACTCAGTTGATGAGATGACTAGCTTAATAATAGGAAATCATAAAAATCCTAATGGAGAAAATCCACAACAATTTGTAGGAGAAATAGATGAAATTAGGGTATATGACTATGCAATTGGTAAGGATATAGCAAAAGAAATATATGAAGATAAAGTAGATAAAAACGTAAAATTAAAATTAAATCCAAATGAAGTTGAACGTTTAATTGATCGTGCTACTTTTGGAATTAATCATAGATATTCATTTAATGGATATGGAAGCTTTGACTCTGAAACAGGAAAGATGAAAGAAGACTTTACAGAGCTTTATAGAAATGCAAATTTTGGTTCTCTAAGATATCCAGGTGGTACTATCTCAAATTTATTTAGATGGAAAGACTCTATAGGAGATTCATCTAATAGAAAAAATCAAATTCATGGATTCTATAGTGCAGCTAAAGGAATAGAGCCTAACTTTGGATTAGGAGAAGTAGCTACATTTGCTGATGAAAACAATTCAGAGATAGTTTATGTATATGGATTAGGTAGAGGTTCAGCACAAGATGCTGCAGACTTAGTTGAATATCTTAATGCTGAAGTAGGTACAAATCCAAATGGGGGAATCGAATGGGCAAAGGTTCGTGAGAAAAATGGACATTATAAGCCTTATAATGTAAGATTCTTTGAAATTGGTAATGAAATGAACCAAGGTGGAGGTGATGGGTCAACTTCACAAATGTATTGGACTGCTTATGACGGAGATCCTCTAGATCATTATATTAATGGTGGAACTATAAATATAAAAAAGCAAGAAGTTGTAGAACCAGAAGAATGGAATGCATCAACAGCTAAGAGTAATGGCGAGCCTAACCAAGTTAAGTATATGAGATATGCTAATACAATACCAGGTAGAGGAACTGATACTCAAGAGGATTATAGAAAAGATGAATTTACTGCAGTAAAAAAAGACTCAGTACATGTATATGTTAATGATGTTGAATGGACTATAGTAGAAAATATTAAAAATGCTGGTGCTGAAAATGTAGTAGAAGTTAATTACTTTAATGGGGAACTATTATTTGGTGATGGAGTAAATGGAAACATACCTAAAGAAGGTGCTACTATAAAAGTATCATATACAGTTGAAAAAGATGGATTTGTCCAAGTGTCACAAGCAATGAGAGATACAATTAAGCAAATAAATGAATTATCTGGAACTGATAAAGAAATTCAGGTATATTCAAGTTTTGAAACAGAAGGTTTTGTAAAAACTATGGATCAAAATAATTATAATGATTTATATGATGGTTTAACTATACATCCATACTCAGGTACTCCAACAGGTTCAGGAGAAGATTTTTATGATTCTGCAATGAAGCTAGCAGATAAAAATGGTATTGCTCATGTTCAGAAATACGTTGATTTAATGCCAGAAGGAAAGGTGCCTGTAATTTCTGAATTTGGTATATTTAGATCTACTAATCCACTATTAAGATCTCAGACACATGCTGTATATATAGCTAAATGTTTAATGGAATATGTAAGATTAGGTAGTCCATATATTCAAAAACATTGTTTAGTAGATTGGTACAGTGAAGGTGCAGATTCATTAGGACCAACACAACAAGCTGTAATACAAGCAGTACCTCAAGAGGGGGCTGATACATCAACTGGTGAAGGTAATTATAAGTTTTTCTCAACACCTTCTGCCCATGTATTTGAAATGTTAAATGGAATGTTTGGTAATGAGATTATAAGTAGTAACTTCAGTTATATGCCTAAGTTTGCTGGCACTGTTGATGTATTCAATGCATTAGCTAGTAAGGATGAAGAAGGTAATATTTATTTAGCTGTAGTTAATCTAGATAAGAATGAGAAAAGAAATATAGAAGTTCAAGTTGATGGTGTAGACTTAACTAATAAGGTAGTTGATGTGCAGAAGCTTGCTGGAGATTCATTTAGTGAAGAAAATACTTTAGATAATCCTAATAATGTTGAAATAGAAAAATCCAAATTTGTAGTAGATAATGAAGGTATGAATTTAGAATTAGATCCTCATTCATTTACTATATTAAAAATAAATAATGAAGGGGCACAATTAGTTGATAAGTCACAATTAGAGGATTTAGTTAAAAGTTGTGAAGGTAAGAATGAAGCAGATTATACAGTAGAATCATGGTCAAAATTTAATGATGCTTTAAATGAAGCAAAGTTGGTATTAAATAATCCAGATGCAACTCAAGAGGAAGTTGATAATGTCGTTAATAGTTTAAAAAATACTTTATCTAATTTGAAAGAGATAGAGAAGGAAACACCAAAAGATGAAGATAATAATAATGCAGGTAAAGAAGAGAATGATAATGAAGGTAGTAATCCACCAAAAACTGGAGATGTATCTTCACCTATTATGGCCTTAGCTTCAATACTTACATTAAGTGGAGTATATTTATTTAAGAATAGAAAACATAAGTGATTATAGTAATACCTAAATAATTATGTTAATAAATTTTAGCGATTCTAGGTATTTATTATTTAAGGATTAACTTGGAATTGGGCTATTGGAGATTCTCCAGTAGCCTTTTTTGGTTACAATAAATATCAAAATAAGGATTGTTAAAAATTTTCTATTATAAATAATTAGTAATACTATTTTTATTAGATGTGGTGCGTAATATGTAGAAAGTACGACATAAGTGTTCTTTGAAAATTGAATAATACAGTATTTGAAAAAGATGATATAATAGCATTAAGTTACAGATAGATAAATTAGAAGTTGGAGATAGAATATTATGATTATATTGATAACAGGTGCATCGCACACAGGTAAGACTGTACTTGCTCAAAAACTACTTGAGAAATATAAGTATCCATATTTATCAATAGACCATTTGAAAATGGGGTTAATTCGTAGTGGCTATACCAAACTTACACCCGAAGATGATAATGAACTTACGGATTATTTGTGGCCCGTTATTCGTGAAATGATTAGAACTGCCATAGAGAACAAGCAAAATCTTATTGTCGAAGGGTGCTATATTCCTTTTGATTGGTCAAAGGACTTTGAAAAGGAATATCTTGAGCATATCAAATACTACTGTCTTGTAATGAGCGAGGATTATATAAAAAATCACTTTGCCAGTATAAAAATATATGCGGATGCCATAGAAAATCGTTTAGATGATGAATGGTGTACTATGGAAAATGTTTTAGAAGATAATGCACAGTTTTTGGAACTTGCTCAAAAGTACAATGTAAATTATGTGCTTATTGAAGATAAGTATGAGATAAATATTGATTTATAATGACAAATTCCAGTTTGTTGATTAGCTTATTGAAGAGATAAAGAGAAGAAAACTAAAAATGTGATAAAAATACTGTATTATTCAAAAAAGAATATGCAGTATTTTTTTGTAGCAATTCTAAGAAATTGTGCAATAGAAAAGTTACTTGGAAGAAAAAAGCTGAGGGGATTTACTCTAAACTTTTTTCATTACATGGTCATAGTAAAAGCAGATAGCATCCATTGGTTCTTTGTAACATAGATCATCTTTAGACATTACAAATTCTTTTTTTCTTCTAGCCATTTCAAACCTCCAAATTGTTTTTCTATAAATTTTATATGCAAAAAGATAAGTTGTTAACTTCTTAAGTTTTTAACAACTTAAGAAGTTAAGAAGATAAGAATTTAAGAAGTTATAGTAAAAATGCGGGGTTAAAAGGATTTTTATGAGATAAGTTCTAAAAATGCATATATTTTATTTGAAAATAATTTTTGGAGGGATTTATCATGGAAGATAAAATTAAATTGAGGGCTGAAGACTATGATCGCTACGATAAAAAGAAGATAGCTTTAGCTATAAAAAAATCTATTTTAATTAGAAAAGACCTGAATTCCAGGTCTTAAATGTTATAAGTATTATTGATTATACTTCCATTCATGTTCAATATGTGAGCAAAAGTCAAATAAATTATATCTATTAGGAACATCTTCAATATTAATAATATCTTCAGGATATATTCCATCCCAAGGAGAAACAGTTACTGTACTATTGCTATATATTTTTATTACATACTTTGAATCATCAAAGATAATTTTTAATTGATATGGTTCTTTTTCTTCTGGAATAACTCCATCAGTTTTATAGTTATCTTTAGATAAGGAACGAATAAAGTTCTCTATAATATCGTTATCCTCTTCCTTATTAATAGGAACAGTTTTATAGAAATTAGTGTTGAATAATTCTAAAGAATACTCTTCATCATTAAGAAGCTTTGAATATATTTCTTTAGTGTAAAAATCAGGAGAAGATTTTTCGCTAAAGTTTATGTATTTAGGATCACTAAAGGAACATCCTTGTAACAAAAGTGATAGTATAAGAAAAATGTATATTGTAAATTTCTTCATAAGAAAACCTCCATAACATAAGTAGTTACTATATAAACTTATTCAGAATAATAGTTATTTAGAACAATACTAATATAAAATCACCTCTATAACATAATATGTAGCTATGTAGCATGTACCACAAATTTATAGTATTTAGTGATATTTATAAATATTAGGGAGTAATATAAACTGAAGTCTTAGCTTTAGATGAAGTTTTAGAGTTCTTTATCTGGTGGTAGCGTTATAGTAACTAGCCGTTAGATAAACTAGCATTAATATATAAGGAGGAGAAGATGTTAGTAATAGCTACAATAGGTCCTAGCACAAATGAAAAACTAATATTAAGAGATATTATTGATAGTGGAGCTAACATGATAAGATTAAATTTTTCTCATGGTAGATTAGATGAGTTTGAGGAAAACATAAATATTGCAAAAAGCATAAAAAGTGATATAAAAATAATGCAAGATTTGTCGGGAAGTAAAATAAGAGTATCTGATAAGTTACCTTATATAATTAAGCTATACAATGGAGAAGAAGTATTCTTTTGCGGAGAAGATTCTTATAAGAAAAGAGGATATAACTCTGCTTTTGGTAGCAAAAAAATAATACCGTTAAATATATCAAAGCGTATTTTAAATTCTAATAAAGTTAAAAGTATTTCAATGAAAGATAATACTATGAATTTTGAGGTTTTAGATAAAACAGATGAATGGATAAAAACTAAAGTTATAAAAGGAGGAGTGGTTAGAGCAGGAAAAGGATGCAATATAAAGGGATTGGATAGAAGTAAAATACCTTTATCATTAAAGGATAGAAAAGATATTTTATGGGGGATAAATCATAATGTAGACGTAGTATGTCAGTCTTTTGTTGAAAGCCCTAGTGATGTGAAGAAGGTAAAAAGTTATATTAAAGAAGTAAATAGGAACTTTAATCCTAAGATATGGGCTAAAGTTGAAACCCCTATAGGAATAAAAAATATTGATTATATACTTAAAGAAGTAGATGGAGTTGTAATAGGAAGAGGAGATCTTATTCCAGAAGGTAGCATAGAAGATACGCCAATATATGAAAATAAAGTAATTGAATCATGTGTGAAAAATAATAAAGAGGTTATAGTGGCCACTCATTTATTAAATAGTATGAAAAATGGTAGGAAAGCAGAATTACCAGAAGTAGAAAGTATATATAATTTTGTTAATTGTGGAGTAAGTGGGTTTTTGCTAGCTGGGGAAACTTCAATTGGGAAGGTTCCTATAAAGACAGTGGATTTCTTGACTAAGATAATAAAAAAATATTCAAAGGAGTAAATATGAATAAAAAGGGTGATAAAGCATATCTAATACCACTACTATGGTTTTCTTTGGGAGTTATAATTTTCTATACTCTATATAGAGTTATAAAATTATTTATTTAGTTTAACATTATATTCAAAATTATATGTGTTAAATATAAAAGATGGTATATATAATGAGAAATTTAATACAACTAATGAAATTTGTGGAAAAATAGTGTAGAATTTATATGTGGTATACAAAGGAAAGCGAGGACGATATGAATGAATATTGAGAATCTAAGAAAAACAAAGTCATTAAAAGCTAAGTTACTAAAGAGAATATTACCATTCGTTATAATTGGTAGTGTAGTTATTTCGTTGCAAGGATTACTTATATCTAGAGAAAGTACAATTAATACAAATACGAAATTAGTCACACAAATTTCAAAGCTTGCAGGAGAGTCAGTGAAAAGTACCATAAAATCTAACCTGGAATCTCTTGAAAGTATGGCCAATAACTCAGTATTGGTAAATGAAGAAATATCTTTAATTGAAAAATCAAAAGTGTTAAAACTTGATTCTGAAACTAAAGGTGATATTGAAATAGCGTATATAGATTATAGTGGACAAGCAATTTTTTCTGACGGTACAAGAAGAAATCTGAGGGATAAATCATTTTATCGTTTGTGTATGACAGGAGAGAGATATTCTTCGGATATATATAGTGAAGAAGGACAAGACGTAATAGATTATGCAGTTCCAGTTAAGAATGAAAAAGGTGTTACCTTAGGAGTGCTTTATGTAAAAAGAAGTGCAAATGATATAAAGAGGACTGTTGAATATTTACAGGTATTAGATTCTGGTAGAGTATATTTACTTAATTCAGCTAAGGATATAATTGGCTATGGTTCAAAGCTTCAAAATGATAATGGAATGTTAGCTATAAAAGATAGATTAAAAAATGATGAAAGTGGAACAGAGCAAATAGCTATTAATGGAGTAGAGAAATTTGTCACCTATGGAGCAATTTCGGGGACTAACCTATCTTTAATTATAAGTATAGATAATAGTGAAGTTATGTCTGCTAATATATTAGCAAGGAATACTAGTATTATAATATCCTTAATTGTACTTATTGTAATAACGTTAAGTATAGTTATTATTGCAAGACAAATTACAGGACAAATACAGTCTGTTGAGTCTGTATTAAATTCTTTATCTAAGGGAGATTTTACGGAGAAAATTTCTGATGACAATTTAAGTGATAAAACAGAAATTGGATCAATGTATAGAGCACTTTCTATAACACAAGAATCTATAGGGAATATGGTTAAAGATATTGCTACAAGTACAAATAGAATAGATGATAATTCTTCAAGTTTAGCAGCTGTATCAGAAGAGCAAAACTCTCTAACTGAAAATATAGTTAAGTCTATAGAGGATGTTGCATCTGGAGCAGCAAATCAAGCTTCTAATTTATCAGATATACTTAAAGAGTTAGAATCCTTTAGTGTAAAGGTAAATTCTATGACTAATTCAGTGAATGAGATTAATAAATCAGCATATTTAGTAGGTAATAAAGCTAATGATAGTAATTTAGAACTTAGTAATTTGGTTTCAAATATAGATCAGTTCAATCAAACATTTGAAGAATTTATATCATTAACTAAAAATATGACTGACGAGATTAGTAAAGTAAATGAAATGACAGGGATAATTAATAGTATAGCAGAGCAAACAAATCTTCTTGCGTTAAATGCAGCAATAGAAGCAGCTAGAGCAGGAGAAGCAGGAAAAGGGTTTGCAGTTGTTGCAGAAGAAGTCAGAAAGCTTGCAGAGGAAAGTCAAAATTCAGCAGGGGTTATAAATAGCATGGTAAAGTCTATATTAATAAGTACTAAAGAAATTGTTAATAATACAGATTTAATGAAGAAGGAATTAAACAATCAAGGAAATATAGTTAATGGAACAATTAAAGTATTTGAAGAAATTAGTGAAGCTGTAGACGGAATTGTGCCTCAAATAAAGAATATGACAGATGAGTTTCATGAGATAACAAGAAGTAAAGAAGAGATAATAACTAGAGTAGAAAATATATCTTACGTATCAGAAGAAATGTCAGCTACAGCTGAAGAAGTGGCTTCCTCATCAGAAGAACTTAATTCAGCTAGTAATGAAGTGTCAGGTGCAGCTCAAAATCTTACTGAACTTACTTCAACATTAAAGTTAGGAATATCAAAATATAAGTGTTAAAAACTGCCGAAAGGCAGTTTTTTTATTTGGTTTTATTAATGAATAAATTATATATAGGTGGATAGACTTAAAAATAAAAACTTGGAGGGGTCATGAAAGATAGTATTAAAAGGATTTATATATGTTTTTTTTCTTTTTTTCTAATATATTTAGTTTATAAGATGAGTACTTTATTATTGAAGCTAGGACTAGATAGTGCAGCTACTGAAATATTTTACATAATAGCTTCTCTATATTTAGGATATAGCTTAATACGCTATATGCAATATAGAAAATCATATTCCTTTGATGAACTAGAACTTTATAATAGAGTTAATAAAATATTTAGTAAAGTAGAAGGCAAGGTAACTCCGCTCCAAGGTGTTACTTTAAAAAAGGATGAAGTAAAAGGAAAATTAGACAGCATAATTGTAACCTCAAAGGGAGTATTTAATATTGTATCTTGCAGTTATATAGGAGATATAGAAATTAAAGAAGATGGAAACTGGTATAAAAGAGATAGAAGAGGAGGCTACATGATTAGTTCTCCTATAAATAAGGTAAAGAAGAATAGAGAAATCTTATCTAAAATATATGATGAAGAAGAAATAGTTGATGTAGTGTTACTTTTAAGTGATTATATTGAAATTGAGGGAGAAGAAAATTTCCCTGTAGCAATAGTGAAAAATGATGAGCTAAATGATTATATAAATGATTATGAGATAGAAGATGAATATGATGAAAGTGGACTATATGATAAGTTATATGTAACAATTGATAGTGAAAAAGATTTAGATGGAATAAAGGTTAATTATAAAAAATATATAGATGCAAAACTGCAATTTAGAAGTAGATTAGCTGCTGTATCTATATTTACAATTTTATATATACTAAACATTATATATAAATAGGTAAGTACGGAAAATTTATACTAAAAAAACATAATTACTGAAATCAGTTACAACTTACAGTAACATGTCACAAAACCTAAAACAAATATATTATTTTCATTCAAATGTGGTATCCTAAGTGTAGAGAAAAAATGTGGTAGGAGGAATGGTTTTATGAAAAAAGATGGAATCAAAATTGTTACTATCGGTGGAGGATCAAGTTATACTCCAGAATTAGTTGAAGGGTTTATAAAGAGATATAATGAACTACCAGTAAGAGAATTATGGTTAGTAGATGTTGAAGCAGGAAAACATAAGTTAGAAATTGTTGGAGAGCTTGCTAAGAGAATGGTTGAAAAAGCAGGTGTTCCAATGGAAATTCACCTAACTTTAGATAGAAGAGAAGCTCTTAAGGATGCAGATTTTGTTACTACTCAATTAAGAGTTGGATTATTAGATGCAAGAATTAAGGATGAAAGAATCCCATTAAGTCATGGACTTATAGGTCAAGAAACAAACGGTGCTGGAGGAATGTTTAAAGCACTTAGAACAATTCCTGTAATCTTAGACATAGATAAGGATATGGCTGAATTATGTCCAAACGCTTTCTTAATTAACTTTACAAATCCAGCTGGTATGGTTACAGAAGCTTTATTAAGATATGGTAAAAACAAAAAGGTTATAGGTCTTTGTAATGTTCCAATAAATATGGAAAAAGCAGCAGCTAATATGTTAGGTGTTGACCATAGCAGAATAAGAATGGACTTCGTAGGATTAAACCATATGGTTTATGGTAAAAAGATATTCTTAGATGGTTCAGATGTTACAAACCAAGTGGTAGATGCTATTGCAGATGGTAAAATGGGAGCAATAGTTAAAAATATTAAAGACTTTGAATGGGATGCAGATTTCATAAAATCATTAGGAATGATGCCATGTCCATATCATAAATATTACTATGAAACTCAAGAAATGCTTGAAAGTGAATTAAAGGAATTTGCTAAAGGCGAAACAAGAGCAGAAGTAGTTAAGAGATTAGAAGATGATTTATTCAAATTATATGATGATCCAAATCTAGATATTAAACCACCACAATTAGAAAAGAGAGGTGGAGCATTATATTCAGATGCTGCATGTAGATTAATTAATTCTATCTACAACGATAAAGGAGATATACAACCTGTAGATTGCAGAAATAATGGTGCAATTGAAGGTCTTGATGATGATTCAGCTGTAGAAGTTTCTTGTGTTATAACTAAGGAAGGACCAAGACCACTTGCAATGGGTAAATTACCTCTACAAGTTACAGGATTAGTTCAAGAAATCAAGAACTTTGAAAAGTTAGTAATAGAAGCAGCTGTAACAGGAGATTATCATACTGCATTAATGGCAATGTCAATGAATCCATTAGTACCTTCAGATAAGATGGCTAAAATCTTATTAGATGAACTACTAGTAGCTCATAAAGATTATTTACCACAATTTAAGGATGAAATAGCTAAGATTGAATCAGCAAAATAATAGATTTCTAAAAGAAGACTTGAAATTCAAGTCTTCTTTTTTTGATTTACTAATCTACATAATACTTGTTATAATAATAGATAAGTATTTGAAGATGAGGTTTAGTATATATGTTTAATTATGAGAATATTGAGAGTTTAAACGACTTAGAGTTATCCTTGTATAATTACATAATTAAAATTAAAGACAGAGTAGTGGATATGACAATTAGAGAAGTAGCTAGTGAAGCTCATGTTTCAACGACAACTGTTTTAAGGTTATGTAAAAAGCTTGGTTTTGATGGATTTTCTGAGTTTAAAATTAAATTTAAGCTTAATATTGAGGAAGAAAAGTTAAGTAAAGTTAGTGATGAAACTAGTGAGTTAATTAATTTTCTTCAATGTGTTGAAAATAGTAAATTAGATAAAAAAGTAGAAGAACTAAGTGAAATGATGAAAAAGGCTGAGAATATTATTTTTATTGGAAATGGTACATCAGGAGTATTAAGTCAGTATGCAGCTAGGTTCCTATCTTCTCTTGGTAAGTTTGCAGTTTATATGGATGATCCATATTTTCCAATGAACTCAAAATATTATGAAAATAGTATGGTTATAGCTTTATCTGTATCAGGTGAAACTAGAATAATAATTGAGTTTATAAATAAACTTAGAAGTGAAGGATGTAATATAGCTAGTATAACTAATACTGGGGATTGTACAATAGCTAAGATATCTGATATTAATTTAGCATATTATATTAAGGAGTCTAAGGTTGGCAATAATAATATAACTTCCCAATTACCTGTATTATATATAGTTGAAAGATTAGGAAAAAAAGTTATGGATAAAAAAATAATATTGTGATTGATTTTAATAAAATCATATGCTATAATAGTCTATGTTGAAAGAACTAAATATAAAGAATTTCATTATGATAAGTACAATTTCTCCTTTAGAAATTATATGAGTCAATATTGGATCTTTAAAAATTTTTAAAAGGAGGAATTTCAATATGCAAGATAAAGTAATCGTATGTAAAGATTGTGGTCAAGAATTCACTTTCACAGTAGGTGAACAAGAATTCTACAAAGAAAAGGGATTCGATAACGAACCAGTTAGATGCCCAGCTTGTAGAAGAGCTAGAAAGCAACAAAACAACAGAAGATAGTTTTGTTAAGTAAAGAGCTAATTTTATTAGCTCTTTTTTTGTTGTATATGAAAGTATAAAATTTTATAATTTCCTTACCTTTCTGTTACCAAAAATTAGTTGATAAGGAATATATTTTGATTGACAAACTATTTTTAACATGATAATCTAAAACAAATAGTATCTAAAACTACATGTTTTAGACTTACGAAAAATGGAGGGGTATTATGATTAGAATAGTTGCAGATTCATCAACTTTATATTCAGTGTCGGAGGGGAAAACAAAAGGTATCAATATAGCACCATTGTCGGTAACTATTGATAATAGAACATATAAAGAATTTGAAGAAATACAATCAAAGGAATTTGTTGAAATAATAAAAGAAGGACATTTACCAATGTCTTCACAACCATCTATAGGGGATGTGTTAGAAATATATAACAGTTATCCAGATGATGAAATTATAAATATAACTATGGCAGATGGATTATCTGGAACTTATAATTCAGCCTGTATGGCTGCACAAATGTTAGACAACCCTGAAAGAGTTTCAGTAATAAACTCAAAGACTCTATGTGGTCCACATAGATACATTATAGATGTTGTGGTAAAATTAGTTGAGATGAATAAAACAAGATCAGAAATAGTGGATATAGTAAATGAGATGATAGAAAACTCAAAATCATTTTTAATGCCAAATGATTTTGATTACTTGGTAAGAGGAGGAAGACTTTCTCCCTTAGTTGGTAAGGTAGGAAAGGTAATGAAGTTAGTACCGGTAATGACGCTGACTGAAGACTGTAAAAAACTTACTAAATTTGCTACTAAGAGAACTTTTTCAAAGGGAATAGAAACAATATGTAACTCATTTATAGAATCAGGTGTAAATGAAGGATATAAGATTTATATAACACACGGATGCACTGAAGAGTTAGCTAATAATGCAAAAAAGATAATATTAGATAATATTCCTAATGCAGATGTTGAATTGTTTGAATTATCACCAGTGTTTATAACTCAAGGTGGACCAGGATGTTTAGCAATTCAAATGATTAAAAAGTATTAAACTTAAATAGGATAGTGTAAAGTTTTGTATGAAAAAATAGCCTATGGCTAGTTCTGAATAATAATAAAAAAAAAGACTTTATACCAT
>NZ_JADPAA010000024.1:0-25206 GCF_015669365.1 Clostridium sp. 1001283B150210_160208_E6
AAGAGAATTCAAATTCATGAATTCTCTTCTTTCTTTTTATCCGATTGTATCAAATTTATTTTGATACAGCCCCTTTTATTATTTAGGAAATCATAACCTGTTAGTCATGCTTTTTATATGTATTTAAATAATCAGTTCCCCATATTTCCATAGATTTAATAATAGGTTTTAAAGAAGCGCCAAGAGGACTTAAACTGTATTCAACTCTTGGTGGCACTTCAGGATAAGCTATCCTAATTACAATTCCATCATTAACCATAGATTTTAAATTTTGAGTTAATATTTTTTGACTAATTTGAGGTAAACTTTTCTGAAAGTCACTATATCTCTTCGTACCAGTTAATAAATCCCTTAATAATAATATTTTCCACTTGTTACCTATTAATCCTACAGTTGTAGCAACAGGACAAGTGGGTAAATCATTTTTTGAAATCATAATTTTATCTCCTACGTTTAAAAGTTTAATTCTTACCAAAAAGTGCGTATCGGACAAAAAGGTGCCTACTTCCAAAGGTAAGATTTTACTATTATTATAAAGGAGTATTAAAGACTATACAAACAAAAGGAGAATTAACATGTTAAAAAAAGATGGAGAATTATTGCTTGAAGAGTTTGCAATGGAGGCTTATCCAAAGAGTATTATAAAAGTTTCTGAAGGAATTTATCATGTTATTGGATATGGGCATAGTAATTCTATAGTAATTGAAGGTAAAAGTTCATTAATTCTTGTGGATACTTTGGATTCTAGTTATAGAGCAAAAGCAATGAAAGAGGATATAGAGAAGATAACTAAAAAACCAGTAAAGACTATAATTTATACTCATGGTCATCCAGATCATAGGGGGGGAGCTGGAGCTTTTAAAGATACTGTTGAGGAAATTATAGCTTTTGCACCAAAGCGAGCTGTTTTAAAATATATGGACAAGATATCAGATGTATTAAACAGACGTACAGCAAGGCAGTTTGGATATGAATTAACAGATGAAGAGGTTATAACTCAAGGTATTGGAATAAGAGAAGGTCATGCTATTAATGAAGGAAAATATGATTTTCTTCAGCCAACAACTATATATACTGAAGATGTGGTTGAGCGTGTTATTGATGAAGTGTCACTTAAGTTAGTATCAGCAGTAGGAGAAACTGATGACCAGTTATTTGTATGGCTAGAAGATAGTAAAGTATTATGTTGTGGAGATAATTACTATGGGTGCTTTCCTAATTTATATGCTATAAGAGGAGGTCAATATCGTGATATTGCTACATGGGTGGATAGTTTAAAGAATATCTTATCATATCCTGCAGAAGTTTTATTACCAGGGCATACAAAACCAATTTTCGGATATAAAAATATCCAAGATATTTTAGGGGATTTTACAGGAGCAATTGAATACATACTTCTTCAGACTTTAGATTGTATGAATAAAGGTATGAGTGAAGATGAAGTTGTGACAAATGTTAATCTTCCTGAGGAATATAAAGGTAAACCTTATTTAGGAGAATTCTATGGAACAGTAGATTGGGCAGTACGTTCAATTTATGGAGGATATGTTGGGTGGTTTGATGGAAATCCTACTAACATTAATCCACTATCAATGGATGTATATTCAAGAAAAATGGTAGAGTTTATTGGAGGAGAAGAAAAGATTATAAATGAAATAAAAAATGCTTTAAATAAAGAAGAATATCAATGGGCAATTCAGCTTTGTGATTTAGTTATAGATAAAAATAGTGAGGCTAAGAGGTTAAAGGCAGAAGGACTTATAGGATTGTCAAAGTTAATAACAAGTGCAAATGGAAGACATTATTATATAGCTTGTGCTAAAGAACTTATGTAGTTTTAAAGATAAAAGGTTATTGCAAATTGCAACAACCTTTTATTATGTTTGCTATTTTAATTCTTTTCCATTGGTTTTAATAACATTTTGATACCAGTAGAAGCTATCCTTTTTAATTCTTTTCATACTTAAAGTATCATCATCAGTTCTATCTACATAGACAAGCCCGTAACGTTTTCTAAATCCTTGAGCAGAACTTAATAAGTCCATAAATGACCATGGACAATATCCAAGCATTTCAACACCATCTTCAATAGCTAAAGCGCAAGCATTGATATGGTTTCTTAGGTAATCTATACGGTATTCATCATGAACTTTTCCATTTTCTAAAATGTCAGGAGTTCCTAATCCGTTTTCAGTGATTATAAGTGGGAGACGATATCTTTGCCAGTATTCATTTAAAGCTACACGTAATCCAGAAGGATCTATTGCAGCACCATATTCTGTTGCTTTAAGCTGTGGATTCATAGACATTTTAAATAATCCATACATGTTAAAATCTACAGTACCTTCTCTAAGTCCAAAAGGATGTTCAGCATCTACAGGTAGTGCTTCAGCACAATTTGTTCGATAATAGTTTACTGCTATAAAATCCATCTTAGCCTTCTTTAAGATTTCTTTATCACTTTCCTCCATATTAGGCATAATGTTTCTTTCTCTTAAATAGTTCATGTAGTATCCTGGATACTCACCAAATTGGTGCATATCAAGCATATAGTAAACCTTAAAGTTATCATTCATTCTTGCAGCATAAATATCTTCAGGTTTACAAGTAAGAGGATATGTTACAGAAGATGAAACAGCAGCCCCAATCTTACTTCCAGGAATCATTTCATGACAAGCATTAACAGCTAGAGCATGTGCTAAACACATATTGTAATCCATTTGAGCACGCATTTTATCAATCTTTAAAGGATCTGTTTCATCATAAATATTGATTCTTTCTTCAACTCTAACAATAAGGTTTTGTTCATTATGAGGTTGCCAAAACTTAACCCTATCTCCAAACTCTTTAAAGCATACTTTAGCATAGTGTTCAAAGGCAAATACAGTTTCTCTGCTTTCCCAACCATTATATTTTTCAACTAAAGCAAAGGGTAAATCAAAGTGATATAAAGTTACAAAAGGTTCAATTTTGTTTGCTACTAGTTTATCTATAACCTTATTGTAAAAGTCTATTCCTTTTTGATTAATTTCACCTTCACCATCTGGAATTATTCTAGCCCATGAAATAGAAAATCTATAAGTTTTCATTCCAAGTTCCTTCATTAAATCAATATCTTTTTCAAAGTTATGATAGAAGTCTGAAGCTACCTTTGTATCAGCTTGAAAGTGAGATTTTTTAAATGAGTTGTAGTCGGCTACAGTCATTTTCTTTCCGTATTCATCCCATGCACCTTCTATTTGAAATGCAGAAGAGGATGCACCCCATAAGAAATTCTTTGGAAATATTGAATTCATATATAAGTCCTCCTAAGTTGTTTTATTCTTTAATATCATCAAATCCTACGATATAGGTAAGTATAGCAGAACCAAGGAATGCTATAGCACATCCACCTAAGTAACTTAAGAATGCAATAGTACCAGCTTCAGCATATACAGGAATTGTTAATATGCCTTGGTTAGCAAATGCATTACCATAAGCACCACCAAGTCCCATAATTCCACCACCTACAGATCCACAGATAACTGCAAGAATCATTGGCTTTTTAAGCCTAAGGTTAGTACCATAAATAGCAGGTTCAGTTATACCAAATAAAGCAGTAATACTAGCAGACATTGCTATAGTTTTTAAATTCTTATTCTTAGTTTTAAAGAATACTCCTAAAGCAGCACCAGCTTGTGAAAAATTTGCAGCACCTGCAAAGGCTAAAAGATTTTGTCTTCCAGTTGTAGCAACATCATTTATTCCGATAGGTAATAAAGCTCTGTGAGCACCAAATATAACAAGAACACACCATAAACCACCAATGAATGCACCACATAATACTGGGCTTAATCCATAAATGTATTTATAAGAAAAGTTAATAGCATTGCCTAAATATATTCCTATTGGTCCAAATATAAATAATGTAGCTGGTAACATAATTAGTAAAGAAAGTGTTGGAACCATTATGATTCTAATAACTTCTGGAATGTATTTTTCTAAAAGTTTTTGAACATATGAAAGTACCCATACAGCAATAATAATTGGAATTACTGAGGATGTATAGGTAGCTTTTGTAACAGGTAGTCCAAGAAAACTAACTGCAGCATCACCTGTCATAAGTGCTGCAAAAGCAGGGTAGCACAAAGTAGCCCCTATAACCATTGATATAATTTCGTTAACTTTAAATACCTTAGCAGCAGTGTATCCTAAGATGATTGGCATAAAGAAGAATATAGCATCAGATAAAGCATTTAAAATTATATAAGATTGAGATTCCTTTATATTGATACCATATTTATTCATATAGAACATTGCTAAAACTGATAAGATTCCTTTTATCATACCGGAACCAGCTATTGCAGGTATGGTAGGAGTAAATATTCCAGCAATTGAGCTTAAAATTTTATTACCAATATTGTGTTTTTCTTTAGTTTCAATAGTAGATGATGATATATCTTTTTCTGGTACAAGTTTAATGAATTCATCATAAACTTTAGTAACCTTATTTCCTATAACAACTTGAAACTGTCCCATTTTTTCGACTACTGTAATAACCCCTTCTGCTGAAGCGATTTTTTCTTTATCAGCAATTGATGTATCATTTAGTTTTACTCTAATTCTTGTCATACAGTGGGATAAATCATTTATATTATTTTTTCCACCTAAACCAGAAAAGATTTCCTCTGCCGTCTTTTTATAATCCATAAATAATTTCTCCTTTTTGATTTTTGATAATGATTATTATTTCATAATTATTATCTTGTGTCAAATTCAGAGTATATTAATAGGATATCTAAGGTATATTAAAAGAATAGTACTTTTTTAATTATTCACTAATTTGATTTCTTTACCAATGACTATACACTTAGAGTCATTTCCATGCCCTAATTCTTTTGTTTTAACTATAGGCATATTTTTATCATTAACAATTTCCTTGACTAGTTCCTCAATAGTAGGATTATAATTATTTTTCTCCATTTCAGTAAAAGTTCCAAGAATAATTCCGTTAATTTCTTTAAATGCTCCCATAAGCTTTAACTGAGTTAAAAAAGTTCTCATCTTAGCAACATCACCACCAAGACTTTCAAGTAAAAGTATTTTACCTTTGAAGTCAGGCATATATTTAGTTCCAGCTAGTTTTAAAGTACATCTAATATTGCCTCCAATAACTATGCCCTCCATAGATTTTCCTTGAATCCAGTTATACTTAAAGTTAAATAAATCATTATTAAGGCCTTTAATAAAATTAGTAAATCTATTTAAGTTTTCTTCGTTAGTAACAATATGCCTAACTTGATAAAGGTAAGAAGGGGCACCAGATTGGGAATATATACTGTTCAAGATTACTGATAAATCACTATATCCTATAAATGGTTTAGGATTGTTTTTTATTACATCAAAATCTATATATTCTAATACCTCATTAGATAAATCTCCACCAGAAATATCAAAAATTGCATCTATTGAAGAATCTTTATATAGATTCATTAGTTCTTCTCCACGTTCCTTGCCACTTCCACTAGAAAGTCCATCATCTTTAACATAAATAGTTGAAGATAGGACTACATTTAACCCAAGAGAGCTAAAAATCTTTAAAAGTTTATCTAGTGTAGGTCTTGCACTTTCTTGAAGACCATTTGAACAGCTTATTATTGCTACGTTTTTCATTAAATTCACCTTCTTATAAAAGTTTTTATTCTATAATATCATAGTTTGTCATTTATCATATATTTTTATTGATAGAATGTTAATTAATTGTATAATAGAACTATAATTTACAATCATTGGGGAGGACTGAAAATGAGTAATTTAAATAATTTAAGAGAAGTCATGAAAAAAGAAAATGTAGATTATTACATAATTCCAAGTGGTGATTCACATCAAAGTGAATATGTTCCAGAATACTATAAAGGAAGAGCTTATGTATCAGGATTCACAGGTTCTGCTGGTACTTTATTAGTTGGGATAGAAGAAAGTTATTTATGGACTGATGGAAGATACTTTATTCAAGCAGAAAAAGAACTTAATGGTTCAGGAATTAAGCTTATGAAGATGAATATACCTGGTTATCCAAGCTTAATTGAGTGGATAAAGAATAATGTTAAAGAAGGAAAAACTTTAGCTTTTGATGGAAGTACAATCTCTACTAATGAGTATAAAAATTATCAAGAATTATCAAAGAAAAATGGATTTAATATAAAGATGGATAGGGACCTTTTAAATGAAATTTGGAGTAATAGACCAGAACTTTCAAAAGAAAAGATATTTATCCATGATACAAAGTATTGTGGAAGATGTACTAGTGAAAAGTTACAAGAAGTGAGAGATGAAATGAAAAAACTAGAGGGAGAAAACTATGTAATTGCCTCCTTAGATGATATAGCTTGGCTATTTAATATAAGAGGGAATGATATAGCTTATAATCCTGTAGCTTTAGCTTATGCTTTAATAAGTGATAAGAAAGCAGTTCTTTATATTAATGAGGAAAAGGTAACTAATGATGATAAGAGAACATTAGAAGCACAAGGTGTAACGCTAAAGCCATATAATGATATTTATGAAGATATAAAGAATGTAACTGAATCTATTATTATTGATGGTGCTAAAGTTAATGGAAAACTTTATTCTTTAATTTCAGAAGATGTAAAAATAATAGAAAACTTAAATATTACAACATCTCTTAAGGCAGTTAAGAATGAAGTTGAAATAAAGAACATGGAAGTTTCTCAAGTGAGAGATGGAGTAGCCATGGTTAAGTTTATTAAATGGCTTAAAGAGAATGTAGGAAAAATAAATATGACTGAAATATCAGCATCAGATAAGCTTGAAGAAATAAGAGCTAATGGAGAAAAGTTTAAGGGATTAAGCTTTAATACAATAGCTGGTTATAAAGATCATGCAGCAATGATGCATTATTCAGCTACAGAAGAAAGCCAGTATGAATTAAATAGTGAAGGAATGTTACTTATAGACTCAGGAGCTCAATATTTAGATGGAACTACTGATATAACAAGAACATTTATATTAGGATCAATAACTGAAGAAGAGAAGAGAGATTTTACTTTAGTATTAAAATCTCACATAGCCCTAGCTACAACTATTTTCTTAAAGGGTACTAATGGATGTAACCTAGATGCTATAGCTAGAAGACCATTATGGAAGTATGGTATGGATTATAAATGTGGAACAGGTCATGGTGTTGGATTCTTTTTAAATGTTCATGAAGGACCTCAAGGAATAAGGCCTTTTGGTAATACTATAGCACTTGAGCCAGGTATGATACTTACGAATGAACCAGGAGTTTATAAGGAAAATAAACATGGAATAAGAACAGAAAATACCCTATTAGTTACTAAGGCTTTTAAGAATGATGAAATGGGAGAATTCTATAAGTTTGATACTATTTCATATTGTCCAATTGACTTAGAAGGGGTAGATGTTTCTTTATTAGATGAAGAAGAAAGAGAATGGCTAAACAATTATCATAGAACTGTTTATGAAAAGTTAAGTCCGTATTTAAATGAAGAAGAGAAGAAGTTCTTGGAAAAGGAAACAAGAAGTATTTAAATAATAGAGATTAAAAAGAGAAATCCGTGAGGATTTCTTTTTTTATAAGTTTATCTTATGGAATAATAGAAAACAAATAATTGTTACCTTAATTCTATATTAAATTACTATTTATTTTTTTTGAAGTGGAATAAACTAATGTATAATTAAATAAATGGAAATAATAAGGAAAAGTAGGGGGATTATGAATAAATCAAGTAGTGAAAAAAATAAAAATAAAAAAAGGATTTTATTCTTTATAGGCTGTATAGTTGTAGGTTTTTTAGGAGGAGTTTTTTTTGGAAAAACAATAAGTCTTAAGAGTATAGGCTTTAGACCAATTGATTTTTTTATAATATTAATATCTTTGTATGTGTGGATGTTTATATCAATTAATATTCATGAATTTGGTCATTTTATTTTTGGTAAAAAAGCAAAATATAAGTTAATTGGATATTCAATTGCTTGTTTTAATTGGTTTTACGAAAATGGAAGAGTAAAATTTTATTTGAAATTTAATAAAGAAATTGGTGGATTATGCTGCATGATGCCAACTAAAGAGAGTAGTAGAAAGGATCATCTTTTATTTATTTCTGGAGGAGTTATTTTTAATTTTATAAGTATATTACTTATGTTGTTTGGATTGTTTTTAATGCCTTCTGGAAAAGTGCTATTAAAAGGAATATTAATTGCAGGAATAGTTGTAACTAGCTTGTTAGCAATAATGAACTTTATTCCAATAAAGTCTATAGGAATAGCTACCGATGGTAATATTTTTTGGAGTATTTTAAGAAATGAACCTTCAGGACAAATTTACTTAAAAATTTTGGACGTAACTAATAAATTAAGGGGCGGAGTGAGTTTTAAAGACTTAGATTTAAACGTTGATATTAAAAATATTGAAAAAGTAGATGTGGCAACAATACAAATAGTGTTATATGAATATTTTAAGGCTTTGGATTTAGACAATATAGAAGAAGTGAAAAACAACATAGAGTTTTTAGAAAATCATATTGATATTATTCCAGAGTACTCAAGACCAGGATTTTATAACGAATTTATATATTATTATTCTGCAATAGAATTAAAAGAAGAAAAAGCAAAAGAATATTTTACTAAAACTAAAAAGTTATTAATTAATGATAAAGATATCAATGGTAGAAGGACTTTAGCATCATATAAGTTGTTTATTGAAAATGATTATGAAGAAGCAAAAATGTGTTGCTTTGATGGATTATCAGTAAAGGATAGGTTTCCATTTAAGGGACAAGCGTTGTTAGAAGAAAAACTTATTATGAGAATGTTAGATAAAGTTAATGGAGGAAATGATAATGAATAACAAAAAGTATATTTTTGGAATTGCTTTAATTGTAATAGGTATATTAGGAATAGTAGATAAAATATTTAATATAAGACTGTTTACTATGGGAACTTTATGGCCAATCTTTTTGTTAGTACCAGGATTGTCTTTTGAGGTAGCTTACTTTACAAATAGAAAAGGTCCAGGAATGTTAGTGCCAGGAGGAATTTTAACTACATTAGGATTACTTTTTTTATTTGAAGAGATAACTAGATGGCAATTTTCAGCATATACTTGGCCAATTTATACTTTAGCTGTAGCAATAGGTTTATTTCAATTATATTGGTATGGTGGGAAACAAAAGGCTTTATTGATTCCTATTTGTATATTATCTTTTGTTACATTTGGTGCATTTTTCTCTATGATATTTGGAAATGTATTTCATTGGATGAATAGATCATTAACATTTCCTATAATACTGGTCGCAATTGGATTATACATGGTTTTTTATAATAAAAAAGAAGAGGAAGAATAGAGAATTTAATGATTTTAATACATTGATTTCATAGCATTAATATTTGTCCGCTACAGATAATATAAGTGTAATCAAAATTGAGGAGGGATATATTATGAGCGAACATAATTGTCACTGTCATCATGATAAAAATCATGAACATAACTGCCATCACAACCATGGAGCAGATGATTTAAACTGCAACAGAGGAAGCATGGTAAATATCTGTAACTGTGGATGCGGACATGGAAAAGATGAAAAACCAAATCCAAAGAGTGCTACAAATAATCAATGGTCTTAAAGGCTGGTGATTAAAGTGAGTGAAAAAAAGTGTAAAAGCTGTGCAAGTCAGCAAGAATTAGAAAAAAAGAAAAATGGTAATGCTAAGAAAAATCATAAATAAAATAAAAGCTACAAAACAGTTTGTTTTGTAGCTTTTATTTTATGAAATTTTATCTTTTTGCATAGTAAGTTATATTATTATCTCTATGTTTATTTATTGAATATTCATAAGGTCTTCCATTAGTTAAATAGCCTGTATTTTCAATTTGAAGGGCTAAAGAATCCTCTGGTAGTTGTAAGTATTCACAATCTTTTTTAGAAAGCTTTATAGCACTAATGTTTTTAATAGCATGACTCACTTCGTAATCAAAGGAGCTTTCTACATAATGAAGTAAACTATGTAAACAGTCCTCTTCCTTTAAGTCAGGTAAAAGGGAGTAAGGAATAAATGTTTCCTCTGTATGTGATGGAGTTGTAGAAACGTATCTTATTCTAATGATAGACCAAACTTTAGATCCTTCATCCAACTTTAACATGTTACATATCTCAGGTGTAGCTACTTCTAATTTGAATTTTACTACTTTAGATGTAATAGAACTTTCTCCATATAATTCAAGTAAAGATGAAAAATTTAAAATATGATTTGATGGTAAGCCATTTATGTAAGTTGGACCACCATGAATTCTTCTTAAATATCCTCTTTCAATTAGACTTTCAGTAACCTTTCTAACAGTATGTCTATTACAGTTATATTTTATAGCTAATTGACTTTCCGATGGCATTCGTTCATCAACTTTATATTTTTCTAAGGTAATGTCTTCTATTATATCTCTTATTATTTCCTTACTTTTCAACAAAACCACCTCATAAATGCTATATATTTCATATTTAATTTTATCATTAGTAAAATTTATTGTATAGACAAATAGTTACTGTGGAATAAAAATTATATAGAATAAAATTAAAGAAAGGGCAGGTGGTAATGGAATGGAAAAGAAATTTATATTTCCAGAAAATTTTTTATGGGGGTCAGCAACATCTGGACCACAATCAGAAGGACGTTTTAATAAAAAACATGATAGCGTGTTTGATCATTGGTATGATATAGAACCAGATGCTTTTTTTGATAAAGTAGGACCAAACGTTGCATCTAATTTTTATAATAGCTATAAAGAAGATCTAGCTATGATAAAGGAAATTGGATTAAATTCTTTTAGAACATCAATCCAATGGACTAGATTAATAAAAGATTTTGAAACTGCAGAAGTTGATGAAGATGGTGTAAGATTCTATAACGATATGATAGACGAATGTTTAAAGAATGGACTTATTCCAATTATTAATTTACATCACTTTGACTTACCTGTTGAATTGTACAAAAAGTATGGTGGATGGGAATCAAAGCATGTAGTTGACTTATTTGTTAAGTTTGCAGAAAAGGCATTTGAGTTATTTGGAGATAGAGTAAAGTATTGGACTACATTCAATGAACCAATAGTAGTTGTTGAAGGGCAATATTTATATAAGTTCCATTATCCATGTTTAGTAGACGGTAAAAAAGCTGCTCAAGTTATGTTTAATATAAATCTTGCATCAGCAAAGGCTATTGAAGCTTATAGAAAAGGTGAATATAACAAGGATGGAGGAAAGATTGGTATAGTGCTTAATTTAACTCCTTCATATCCAAGATCAGAAAGTAAGGAAGATTTAGCTGCAGCTAAATTTGCAGATGATTTCTTTAACAATTCTTTCTTAGATCCAGCTATAAAAGGTAAGTTCCCAGAATATTTAGTTGAAAAACTTACAGAAGATAAAGTTTTATGGGAAGCTACAGAGGAAGAAATAGCTATAATAAAGGACAACACTATAGATTTCTTAGGTGTTAACTATTATCAACCAAGAAGAGTTAAGGCTAAGGAAGAAGCATATGACGAAGCTTTAGGTTGGATGCCAGATAAGTATTTTGATAACTACATTATGCCAGGTAGAAGAATGAATCCATATAGAGGATGGGAAATCTACCCTGAAGCAATGTATGATATAGCTATGAATTTAAAGAATAATTATAACAACATTCCTTGGTACATTTCTGAAAATGGAATGGGCGTAGAGGGTGAAGATAGATATAAAAATGAAGATGGAATAATAGAGGATGATTATAGAATCGACTTTATTAAAGAACATTTAGAGCACCTTCATAGAGGAATAGAAGAAGGATCAAACTGTTTTGGTTACCATACATGGACACCAATAGACTGCTGGTCATGGTTAAATGCTTACAAGAACAGATATGGATACATTTCAGTTGATTTAGATACACAAAAGAAGACAATTAAGAAGTCTGGAAGATGGATTAAAGAAGTAACTGAAAATAATGGATTTTAAGAAGTACTAGGGAAAAAATTTAAGGTACTAGAGAAAAATTGAATTAGATACTATAGATAAAGCTGCCTGAAAGGGCAGTTTTTTTGTTACATACTTAAGTATTTTGTAAGAAATAGATTAAGAGGTTATGTGCTAAAATGAGGCATATAAAGTAAAAAAGGAGGGGCTTATGGAAAAGAATAACGAGATTAATACTAAGGATAAATTTCTTAAGAAGATATGTAAAATTTGCGGAATTATTATAGTAGTCTATATTATAGGTCTTTGTTTCATAAGTGGAAAATATGTATATCATGCATGGGTGAATGTAGTTACTGCATTAAGTGTATTATCTGTAGGATTATCAGCTACATTTCTTATATTCAGGTGGGTAAAGAGAAAAACAAAATATAAATTAATTAAATTATTTTCTAATCTTGTTTGTGCATTAGCAGTTATGGTATTTATATTTGGACTAATATTTATAAGTATAATGTATACTCCTGAACATAAAGATAATGGTCTAATAGCAAGAGTACATCCTGGTATTCATCATACAAATGTGTATTTTTTTGAAGATATAAATATTTTTATTATGAAAGAGTCTAGTAGAAAAGAAGAAATGTATGATGGAAGTTATGATAGATATGCTAGTGATAATTAGATTATTTAATTATCATTATTATACAAAGAATATTTACAATTAGTAGTACTGGTATACCAATAGTAAATTTCTTATGCTTAGTTTTATGTCTAAATGTATACATTCCTATAAGACATCCTAATGAACCACCTATAAGAGCAGTAAACATTAATGTATTCTCGCTAATTCTCCATCTATTTTTTACAGCTTTTCTTTTATCTAAAAACATTAATATAATTCCTAATAGATTGATAAAAACAATATAATAAGCTAACAATTTAACCATAATTCACCTCTATAATAACTTTAATTATAATATACCATAAATTACTAGGTAAAATAAATAAAAAAAATGAATTTCGCTACAATAATCGACAAACTTTTCGGAAGAAATATGATAACGTTATAATTGAAGTTAGGGGAATTAATATAAATATATTAATAACTTTCAATTATAAGTATAAAAGAAGAATGAGAGAGAATACGGGAAAAGTTCTTATAGATAAAACTATAAGAATTTTTTGGTTATAGAAATAAAAAATAACAAGCTTTAGAGGCTTGTTATTTTTAATATAGGGGGATTCATATGGGTGTGTGGTCCATATGAATTTTATAATTTATGATTTCATTAATATTATGGACAAGTTCCAAGGTTTTATTCATAAAAATAAAAAATAAATAAAATTGCTGATAGGATACAATAATAAAGATTAATTAATAAAAGTTATTAATTATAATTGACTGCTTAAAAAATGAGGAGTATTATGAAATTAATAAGAGTGGAATAAAGGAGGAAGATTTTATGAAGCTTATAAAGGATTTAATTGTAAGTGCAAATGATAGAATTCTGTTCATTGTTGGTGGATTATTATGGGCTTTTGCTGGAACAAGAATTTTTACTTTAGGGTATGGAGATTTATTTAATAATTCTCAGAATCCATTTAGTTATATATTAGGAAGTATAATTGTATATATACTTTTTTATAATTTTATTTTTTCTAAGATGGTTAAAAAACATCTAAAAAGAATAATAGAAAGTGCAAAAGAGAAGTATTGTATTTTTTCATTTTTTGATATTAAAGGATATATAATTATGGCTATTATGATAGCTGGAGGAATAACAATAAGAAGTTCAGGAATTATTAATCCTGTTTATTTAGGAAGTTTCTACTTAGGGCTAGGTGGGGCTCTAGCTACTTCTGGAGTAATGTACTTCTTATCAGGGATAAATTATGAAAGAACATTAGCAACATTTAAATAGAATTTTTTGGGAATTAAGCGTGCTAAGGTACGCTTTTTTATTCTTTAGGAAATTATAGCTATTATTAAATTGTGGATAACTTCAGTAATTTAGCGATATATTGTTATTAAGTATTATTTGTATTATAATGTATAATACAAAGTAGAGGTGATAACATGATAATTAATTTAAACATGAATAGTGATGTACCTATTTATGTTCAGCTAAGAAATGAAATAGTTATGGGAATAGGACGTGGGGAACTAAAGAGAGGGGAAAGCCTTCCAACAGTACGCCAAATGGCAGCTGACATAGGTGTAAATACAATGACAGTAAATAAAGCGTATAAGATATTAAAGGATGAAGGATATATTGAAATTGATCGTAGGCATGGTGCTAAGGTTAATCCAAGTATTAACTTATCTTCTGAGTTTAAAGAAAAACTAGAAAGTGAATTAGAATTATTAGTAGCTGAATCTGTTCTTAAAGGAATAAGTAAAGAGGAGTTTTTTAATATATTTAATTCAGTTTTTGCTGGTATGAAGGGAATTGTGAATAATTAGGAAGGAGAATTTATGGTATATATATTTTTATTTAGTGGATTAATAATTTTATTTACTATGTATTTTATAAATTTATCTGCCACAAAGCCTAATAACAATATAGTAATTGGTGTAACCTTGCCGTATATACAGCTAAAAGATGAAAAGGTATTAGAAATAATTAATCGATTTAAGAAAGAAAATAAATACCTGATGGTTGCTTCTGTAGTATTAATTACTCCAATAATATTTATAAAAAAATATGATTCTTTTATAATAATATATTTTTTTATATGGACATTTTCACTAATTGGACTTTCGGACTTACTAATTAAAAAGTATATTAAGCTACTTATGGGGTTGAAGAGAAGTAATAATTGGTATGTTGGAGAGAAGAATATAATTAGAATTGATACGAAGGTAACTAATTTAAAGGAGGGGATGCCAATATCAATATTATGGTTTATTCCTTCTATAGTAATTTCTATCTTATATGTTATAAGAGCTTTTTTTAATAGGGAGAGTATAGGAAATATTACAGTATATATAGCTTTAATAGGGTTATTAGCAATATTAATTTTTATGTTTTTATATAATAGGTATAGTAATATGAGAACCAATGTATACAGCAATGATTCAGAAGTTAATATGCTGTGTAATAGAATATACAAAAAGAAGTGGTCACTTTGTTGGATTGGAATATCAACATGTAATAGTATAACTTTGGCTTTAATAATTGAAGGGATAATAATGGAGACAAGCTTAGGAGTTATATTATGTATAATAGGAATGTGGCTTACAGTTTTTTCAGTAATTATAATAATATATACCACAATAAATATAAAAGAAAGCATAAATAAAGTTGTATATGCATCAGAGGATAGGTTATTTACTGATACAGACGAGTATTGGGAAAAAGGATATTATTGTAACCCTCATGATAGCAGAATTATGGTTGAAAAGCGTATAGGAACAGGAATGTGCTTCAACTTAGGAAATAAAAAAGGAAGAATTTTAAATTATGGCGGGAACATATTTGCAATAATTCTTGTTGTAGGTATATGTATATCTTTATTAAGATTTGATATTAGTGGATTTAAGATGAATATAAATAATAATGTGATAAAAATAAAGGCACCATCTTATGGAATGGAATTTAATATTGATGATGTGGAAGGTGTGGAATTAATTAACGAAATGCCTAAAGCTACTATTAAGACTAATGGGATAGGAGGGAGCCATTATAGCGTTGGATACTTTAAATTAGAGGGATATGGTAACACACCTATATATATTTATAGAAATAGCTCTCCTTATCTAAAAATTAAGTTAAAGGATAAGTATGTGTTTATAAATGGGGAAAAGCCAGATATAACAAAAGAGTATTACGAAGAAATTAATGAAGCAATAAAAAGATGAACTACCCTTGATAGTAGTTCATTTTTCTATTTACAGTATAATAATAAACAAATATAAATCTATAAAGATTATTATTTTAAATATAATGGTAAACAATATTTAATACTTATTGTTTTTTATGTATACTTAAATAAGTTTACGAGTTAGATAAATAGGAATTTAGAGGGGGATTTAATTATGTCAATTATATTAGATAATTTTGATTATATAAATAATATAGAGAAAACAGGAGATTTCACTAAGGATGTATGTGAGCTTCTTGAAGTAAATAATAAGAATCATACTAAAAAACATGTATTAGAGGTTGCTGAAACAAGTTTAAAGTTAGCTGATAGGTTTCTGTTAGATTCTGAAATATGTTATAAATCAGCGTTACTACATGATATTAGTTCAATAATAAAGCCAAAGGATATGATTGTCATAGCAAATGAAAATAATATGTTGTTAGATATTTCTGAACAAAAATATCCTTTTTTGCTACATCAAAGAATTTCTAAGTTAATAGCATTTCACTATTTTGGTATTACAGAAAAAGATATATTATCTTCAATTGAGTGTCATACCACATTAAGAAGTAAACCTAGCAAATATGAAATGGTCTTATTTCTTGCTGATAAAATATCATGGGATCAAGATGGAGAACCACCATATATAGATATTATAGAAGAGGGATTAAGCATATCATTAGAAAATGCATGTAAAAATTATATTAACTATGTATATGAGAATAATATGCTTTTATGTCCGCATAAATGGATGAATGAGGCACATAGGTATTTTGCAAATATATGATAATTTCTAAATTGTAGGATTTAATTTCATATAAAGGAACAATAGTTAAGAAATAATGGATTAAAAGGACCGATAACTCGGTCCTTTTAAAATAATATTATTTTCTTCTAAATGTATTTCCAATTTTATCTTTTAACACTTTAAATGCTTCATTAAATTTCTTAGAACTAGCACTTGGATATGCTTTTATAATTTGTTTATGAAAAAAGTTGACTTTTTCAGCATATTTATCATATTCGACCTTTAATGAAGATAACTTTTCCTTTATTAAGCTTAAATCAGTAGAAGATAATGAAGAAGTTTTTTCCTTTATCTGAGTACTTAATGATTCCATTTCTTCTCTTATTTTTGTCATAAATTCTAATATTCTATTTAAATCAAGTACGTTATAAGTAGAGTATACAAAATCAAATATAAAAATTATTGAAGCGACAACTGATAAAACAACTGTAGTTGTATTTCCTAAGCTAGCTATAAAAGTTGATATAGGGGCATGTATAACATAAACAACAAACAATGTTAAAACTCCCCAAAATAAGGAACTAACTAAACAAATTCTACCTTTATAATTAAATTTATCATCAGTGTAATCCCAATATTTAATTTTAAATAATGTTTCCATTAACCATCCAGTAAAATATTCAAGAATTGTAGTAGATATTAAACCAGCTATATAAACAAGAATAGGATGATCTATTAATGGTAAAGAGACAAATAAAATTAATATTGTACCTGTACCGTAAATAGGTAAAAATGGCCCTTTTAAAAAACCTCTATTTATAAATCTTTTTTCTCTAGTTGAAACTATTGTTGATTCAACGCACCAACCTAAAAAACAATATATATAAAATAGTAATATCCATTGAAATAAATTATAAGTATACATATGCTTATTTCCTTCCTAAAAAAATGTGTACCAATTAAATTATATCATTAGTATTAGGAAAAAAATAACAAAATTATTAAATTTAGATGTAAAGTGTGCTTGACATAGGGGAAGGAAAAGATTAGAATGTAAGTAAAGGAAACTTTACATTTGTATAGCTTTTGAAGTAAAGGAAGCTTTACATCAAGTGCTTTGTTGGAGGTGTTTATGAAAAATAAAATTAAGGAGCTAAGGGAAGAAGCTAAGTTAACTCAGCAGGAATTGGGAGAAAAATTAACTGTATCAAGGCAGACAATAATATCTTTAGAAAATGGAAAGTATAACCCATCTATAATACTAGCCTTTAAAATAGCTAATATTTTTGGAAGATCTATTGAAGAAATATTTATTTATGAAGAGGAATAGGAGGAGAGTTTATGTCAATTACAAATAAAAATAGAATTCAAGGGCTAATTTTAATGCTGGTAGGAGTAAGTTTACTAATTGCTTATAAAATTCAAGGAGATGCTTTAGTTCATGAAGAATTAGTTTTTGGCTTTGGAATAGGGTGTTTATCTGGTGGAGTTGCAGCTTTTTTAGGAACTTTCCTATTTAAGAATGGAAAATATAATGAAAATTATAAAATTCAAGAAAAGGATGAAAGACTTCATCAAATATGGGATAAGGCTGGATATAGTGCATATAACTTATCATATATTATAGTTTTATTTATGTTTATTTTAGTATCAATATTTGAAATATCAGCAATATCTATACTGATAGCGTTGTTGGTAATTATGCCAGTAGCGCATATAGGATTTAGCTACTATTATAATAAAAAAATATAGTTTCTATTTAGTGAATTAACAGCAAAGAAGTTCTAAATTAAAACTATCCTTAGAGAAGTTTAATCTGTGGTATAATTATCCTATTAAGTTTATTTTAGGAGGATGAGTGTATGGCAGATAAAAGGTTAAATAAATTAGCAAAACTATTAGTTAACTATTCAACAGAAGTAAAACCAGGAGATTTAGTATTTGTATCAGCAGATGAAGTATGTACACCATGGGCGACAGAAGTAATAAAAGAAGCTACTAAGGCTGGTGCATATGTTGAATATAAATTAAGTTCACAGGAAGCTCGTGAGGTGCAACTTAAATATTCAAATGATGAGCAATTAAGACATGGTGATCTTATAATGGAGACAATACTTGAAAAAGCAGATGTATGGTTAAGTGCATGGGGGTCAAGAAATACTAGAGCATTTACTAATATGGACTCAGAAATATTAAAGAAATCTCAGGAGGGTGCAAAAAAGTGGAGAAGATTCTACTCAGATAGAATGGGCAGTGGTGAATTAAGATGGTGTGGTACACAATATCCAACACAATCTGATGCACAAGAAGCTTCTATGAGCTTTTCAGAGTATGAGGACTTTGTATATGGGGCAGGTTTACTTGACTTTGATGATCCAGTAGCTGAGTGGAAGAGAATAAGTGCAGAGCAAGAAAGATGGGTTAAGTATTTAGATACAAAGAGTGAAATCCATATAGTATCTGAAGGAACTGATATAAAGGTAAATGTTAAGGGAAGAAAGTGGATAAATTGTGATGGTAAGGCTAACTTCCCAGATGGAGAAATATTCACATCACCTGTAGAAGATGGAGTAAATGGATATATTACTTTTTCATTCCCAGGAATTTATGCAGGAAAAGAAGTTGAAGGTATTAAGCTAATAGTTAAGGATGGGAAGGTAGTTGAAGCTACTGCAAAGAAGGGGGAAGATTTACTTAAGAGCCTTATATCTATAGATGAAGGAGCTAGTAGCTTTGGAGAAGTAGCTATAGGTACTAACTATGGAATTAAGAACTTTACAAAGAATATGCTATTTGATGAAAAGATAGGTGGAACTGTTCATATGGCAATTGGAGATTCTATGGAAGAAGCAGGAGGAAAGAATAAGTCTTCAATTCATTGGGACATGCTATGTGATATGAGGAATTGTGGTAAGATTTATGCTGATGGTGAGCTTTTCTATGAGAATGGGAAGTTCATTGATGAAATACTAATTAAGCATAATTTATAATATATTAAATAAAATAAAAGGAGGTGTTAATTAATCTCCTTTTTTATTTTAGAAAAAATTAAGAAACTTAAGTTTAAATATGTGGTAGGATATTAAGAGGGAAACGATAACAGGTGTAAGGGGTTTATTAATGAGAAAAGAAAATATTAATAAAATAAAGTTTACTATTTTTATTGTTTTTATAGTATGTATATTAGTTTTTGTTTTACTAAATTGGAATACTATTAAACATTTGAAAATTCATAAATTACTTAAGTATCTTGAAGGCATAGGCCCTGTAGCAATGGTTGTATATTTAGCAATGCATATTATGAAGCCTTTCTTTATAGTAATACCATCAAATATTTTGGCTTTAGGGGCAGGAATTGTATTTGGTCCAATAAAGGGATTTTTATTGACTATGGTTGGATTTTTTTTATCTGGCACAGTGGCTTTTTATATTTCTAGATTTTTAGGCAAGGACTTTGTTGAAAGTATCATTGGTGGAAAGTTAATGAAGTTAGATAACAATATGGAAAAGAACGGGTTTAAAATATTGTTTTTACTTAGATTGCCACCAGTGCTTCCATATGATCCATTAAGTTATGCTTGTGGTCTTACAAAGATAAAGTATTGGGACTTTATAATTGCTTCTCTAATAGGGGTTGTACCAGAAACTATATGTTATTCAATAATAGGAAGAGAAGCGCACAATCCATTATCACCAAAATTTTTAATTCCTATTTCAGTTTTAATAGTAGCAGTTGTAGGATCAAAGTTTATAATGGATAAAAGACATAAGATAAGTTAGACAGGATAAGAAGATGATGATGAGAAATCGCTAGACGATTTCTTTTTTTATTCTTTAGGAAATTATAATTGACATTAACTTTTGGTGACTTGAACATTTTAATGTTAGTTATATTTATTATAGAAACTGTAAATAGCTTAAATATAAAAATATAAAAATATATAAATATAAAAATATATAAATATAAGAATATAAAAATATATAAATATAAGAATATATAAATAAGTGAAATTAGAAAAGAAATTTCTATATATTTTTGGAAAGGTTTTTCTTTAATAAGATAGAATTATATTAATAGCATAGTTGATATAGATGAACTTAGGTATGTAAAAGATATATGGAATAAACAATAAGAATAAAGTATAAGGGATGATGATTAATATGAGCAAAATTAAATTTGGACTTATAGGAACGAGTAATATATCTCACTGGTTTTTAGATGGAGCTAAAGAGTGTGAGGATTTTGAGTTGGTTGGAGTTTATTCAAGAAGTTTAAGTAAGGCAAAAGAATTTGGTGAACCTTATGGAGCTAAATTATTTTTTGATAACTTAGAAGAGATGGCAAAGTGTGAAGAGATAGATGCAATATATATAGCGTCTCCTAATTCCATTCATGCATCACAGGCAATTTTGTGCATGAATAATAAGAAACATGTTTTAGTTGAAAAAGCCTTTGGGTCTAATGCTAAAGAAGTTTTAGATATGATTAAGGCATCAAGAGAAAATGATGTTCTTCTTATGGAAGCAATGAAAACAGTACAAATGCCAAATTTCAAAATACTTAAAGATAACTTATACAAGATTGGTAAGGTAAGAAAGTACTTTGGCAGCTACTGTCAGTACTCTTCTAGATATGATAAATATAAAGCTGGAATTATAGAAAATGCTTTTAAAAGAGAATTATCTAATGGAGCATTAATGGATATAGGTGTTTATACAATTTATCCAATGGTAGCTTTGTTTGGAAAGCCTAATTATATTAAGGCTGATGCTTATATGCTTAACACAGGTGTAGATGGGGAGGGTTCTGTAGTTTTCAATTATGATGATATGATGGGAACTATTCAGTATTCTAAGATATCAAATTCATATATTCCTTCAGAAATTCAAGGAGAAGAGGGAAGTATAATCATTGAACAAATTAATAGTTTTAATAAAATAACTATAAGGTATAGAGATGGTAGGGAAGAAGTAATTTCAAATGAACAATTTGAAAAAGAAAGTATGTTTTATGAAGTAGAAGAGTTTATAAAGATTATTAAAGAAGGAAAGAGAGAGTCGGAAATTAATTCACATGAAAACTCACTTAATACTATGAAGATCATGGATGAAGTAAGAAAACAGATAGGCTTAGTTTATCTAGCAGATTAATATTAAAGAAGAGGTTGACTAAAGCAACCTCTTTTTCTATGCATTTAATAAATCTTGTTTTAATTCCTCCATAATCTCATTTACAGTAGAAATTTTATCTATTTTATAAGCATTTTCTCCACAGAAGATTAAACCCTCATTTAAATTACCACGTACTGCTTGTATAAGAGCTTTACTTATACAGTATGGAGTTACGGCTGGATTACATGGAGTAAGACACTGATAGCATTTTGTTATTTTAATTCTTTCTTTTCTTGTATGTTCAACAAATGGGTTTAATATAGCACGTCCAGGCATACCAACAGGACTATTAACTATTGATATATCTTCTTTTTTTGCATTAACATAAGCTTTTTTATAGGCTTCAGAAGCATCACATTCTTCTGTAGCAACAAATCTTGTAGCCATTTGCACACCATTAGCACCAAGCTTTAAGTATTTAGCTATATCGTTGCCGTCAAACACACCACCAGCTACAATTACAGGAATATCTTTATTATACTTTTCGCTATATTTTTTTACCTCTTCAACTATTTCAACTACATTATTATCAAAATTTGCATCTTCAAGCTCAAGTTTATCCTTAGCATATCCTAAGTGTCCACCTGCTTTAGGGCCTTCTATAATAACCATATCAGCAGTAACATTGTCATGTTTATCCCATAATTTTAAAAGAACTTTAGCAGACTTAGGAGTTCCAACTATAGGAGCAATTTTTACACTACTTCCCTTTGTTAGTTTTGGTAGCATAGTTGGAAGACCAGCACCAGATATAATAATATCAATACCAGCTTCAATTGCAGCTTTAACATGTTCTGCATATTCCTTTGTAGCGACCATTATATTTACCCCTAGGATACCGTTTTTACATTTTTCTTTTGCTAATTTTATCTCTTCTTTTAAAGCTTTTAAGTTACAATCTAAAGCGTTATTTTCAAAGTTTTTATCTCTAAATCCAATTTGAGCAGCTGAAATAACACCTATTCCTCCTGCGTTTGTTACAGCAGAAGCAAGATTAGAAAGTGATACTCCAATTCCCATTCCACCTTGAATTATAGGAAGAGGGACTGATAAATCTCCTATTTTTAATGGATTAAATTTCATAATATAATAACCTCCAAATAAATCTATAATCAAATATTTTGATAATCAAATAATTATAATTATTATAGTTTAATTTATTGACATATACAATATTTTTATAAAATATTTATTTTTATAATTTGTTGACAGTGGTTAATTATCATGATAAAATTAACTTCGTTATAGGGGTATGGCTCAACGGTAGAGTAGTGGTCTCCAAAACCATTGGTTGTGGGTTCAAATCCTACTGCCCCTGCCACCAAAAAGACTTAATGAATTTTCATTAAGTCTTTTTTTATGTCTAGGAAATTATAAAATTTTAATTTGCTATAAATAAAAGGTATTATTATATTTTCATATTAAAAAATATAAAATCTAAGGATAATAATCTTATAATTTATTTAGTATGAGTGGGGGGATATTTGTTTTAATGTGACTTGAAGCGTAGCGACGGAACAAGCAAAATAATTATCTACTCCACCCTTTTTATATAAATTGGAGAATTAAATATAAGTTACATTTTCCTATAAACTTTTATTTAGAATTAATAATTATTTCTGAAAATAATCTTCTAAGATAGTTATTAATTGTAGATCTAGAGGTAATTCTCATAAAAAAACTCCCTAAAACACATTAATTAACATAGTTATACAAGAAGTAGTGGAATATTTATCATATTCTACATATTTTAATAAAGAGGGGCGTGTTTTTTATGGAAAGCAGAAATTCAAATAATTTTAGAGGCATAGATGTAAGTAACTGGCAAGGTAATATTGACTTTGCTAAAGTTAAGCAAAGTGGAATTCAAATAGTATATATGAAAGCCACTGAAGGTACAACCTTCGTTGATAAAAAGTTAAATCAAAATTATTCTAGGGCAAAAGCTCAAGGTTTGAAGATTGGATTTTACCATTTCTTTAGACCATCCTTAGATTCAAAGGCACAAGCAAAACATTTTGCAAATACAATTAATGGAAAGGTATCTGATTGTAAATTAGCATTAGATCTTGAAGTTGCTGATAATTTTAGTAAAAGCGCATTAACAGATAAAGCCTTAACATTTATAAATGAGCTTAAGAGTTTAACTGGTTTAGATATAGTTGTATATACCTACACTTATTTTGCTAGAACTAATATTGATTCAAGATTAGGAGTGTACCCACTTTGGATAGCTCACTATGGAGTTTTAACACCAGGTAGCAATCCAATATGGAATAGTTGGGTAGGATTCCAATATAGTTCTACTGGTAGTGTTCCAGGTGTATCAGGAAATTGTGATATGAATGAATTTACAAAGGGAATACTTTTAAGTTCTTCATCAGCTCCACAGGAACCAGAAAATAATTATGAAACTTATACAGTAAAGGCTGGAGATACTTTATCAGGAATTGCTACTATGTATGGAACAACCTATCAGGAACTAGCTAAACTAAATGGTATTAGTAACCCTAATAAAATTTATGTTGGACAAGTCCTTAAAATAATAAAAGGAACAAATTCCTCTGGTGGTAATACTTCATCAGGTACAATTTCAGTAGATTCACGGGTAAAAATTATAGGATCTAATTATGCTACAGGTCAAGCTATACCATCCTGGGTTAAAAATAATGTTTATACTGTGCAACAAATATCAGGAAATAAAGCTTTAATAAAAGAGATAACAAGTTGGGTTTATATAAGCGATTTAGTATTAGTTTCAGGTGGGACATCAACTGGCTCTGGTTCATCAGCTCCTGTATACTATACTGTTAAATATGGAGATACTTTGTCTGGAATAGCAGCTATGTATGGAACAACGTACCAAAAGCTCGCTGAATTGAATGGGATTTCCAATCCTAACAAGATATATGCAGGACAGAAAATAAGGGTTAAATAAACTGAAAATGGGTAATTTACCGTTTATTAATTCGTATAGGAAAGTGTCAGATGGACAATATAATAGTGTAAGATGAATTGAGTAGTAACTCAACAAATCTTATTAAAAATACCTTAAGCTGAGGAGGGATCAATATGTCAAAAGCATTAGTTCCAGAATCTAAATTAGGACTAAACAGATTCAAAAACGAGGTTGCACAAGAGTTAGGAGTTCCATTTACAGATTATAATGGAGACTTGACTTCAAGACAATGCGGTTCCGTAGGTGGCGAAATGGTAAAAAGAATGGTAGAAGAATACGAAAGTAGATTATAAAAGCACCTACTGACTAATTTTAGAAGGACAGAATTACCAATGGAAATTACACCGCCAGAAAAATTTGCTTAACACGTATTCAACTACCGGGAGAATGACGAAAGTCATTCTCCTTTTTTAAGTGCGCCCAGCATGGGCGTACACTAATCGGTGAAAGTCCGTAACGGGGGCTGATAGTGCCAACCGTATAGCTTA
>NZ_JADPAA010000025.1:0-19810 GCF_015669365.1 Clostridium sp. 1001283B150210_160208_E6
ACAACTTGATTTCTCAAGTTTACTCGTAAAAAAGAATTGCTGGTTTTTAACTTTATATTCTGTTCAATTTTCAAAGACCAATTTGTGTGTCGCACTCAAGCGACTTGCTTATCTTAACATCCTCATCGAAACTTGTCAACAACTTTTTTTGAATTTTTTTGATTCATTTGTTTTAAGTTGTTTACCGCTGTCGTAAGGACAAGACATATCTTATCACATACAAGAAAACTGTCTAATTATATTTATTGATTTTATCTGCATTATCCTTCATATACTAGCTTTTATATAGTTTTTACTTATTTATTCTTATATAGATACGCAAGGTTATGTTTTTTTACTTTTAGAGAAAATTATATATATAAAGAATATTCGATATATTAATCTCAACACAGCTAAAATCAATAATTAAGCCAATTTGTGTTATAATATTTAGGGGTGATAAAATGAATCAAATTTTAAAGAATAATTGGAATACTGTATTAAAAGATGAATTTGATAAGGACTATTATCAAAAATTAAGACAATTTCTTCTAGAGGAGTATAAATCAAAAACTATATATCCAAATGCATATGATATTTTTAATGCTCTTCATTTTACAGACTATAATGATGTAAAAGTTGTTATCTTAGGCCAAGATCCTTATCATGGCCCAAATCAAGCTCACGGATTAAGCTTTTCTGTAAAGCCAGGTATACAACCGCCACCTTCTTTAAGAAACATATATAAAGAATTACATACTGATCTAGGTTGTTCTATTCCTAATAACGGATACTTAAAAAAATGGGCAGATCAGGGAGTTCTCTTATTGAACACAGTATTAACTGTAAGAGCTGGAGAAGCAAATTCTCATAAGAATAAGGGTTGGGAAGTATTCACTGATAAGATAATATCTAAATTAAATGAAAGAAAGGACCCTATAGTTTTTATTTTATGGGGTAATAACGCTATAAGTAAAAAGAAACTTATAACTAACCCTCAACATTACATAATACAATCAGTACACCCAAGTCCTCTTTCAGCTACAAGAGGATTCTTTGGAAGCAAACCTTTTTCTAAAACTAATGAATTCTTAAAAAGTATTAATAAACAAGAAATTGATTGGCAAATTGATAACATATAAAAAGAAACCTTACTTTGATTAAGTAAGGTTTCTTTTTATGTGTGTGATTCTATTCTTAAAATACAGGGGGTTTTAATCTATATTAATTGACTTTTTAGCTTTGTTTCTTCTTTTCATATGCCATGAGTAAAATAAAGAGCCTATTATTCCTGCAACACCACCAATTGAGAATGTTAATGCAATATTACCTACTATAGCTCCTACAAAAACTCCACACCCAACTCCAATTGCAATACCTTTTGCTAAATATTCACATTCTTTATCTGTCAGGCTTAATTTGTCTAACACTTTACTCATCTCCTAAATACTATTAATTACAAAACTTATTATAAATTCAATTTCTTAAGTATTTCTTAAGCAAAACTTAAAGATTGATTAGTATTATTATCTACTACATTTATCATTATACATTTTTAGCATTACCCTGTAAAGAGTTATTTATTACTTTTTAATAAATAAATTGTTACATTTTTGTAAGTTTTGTTAAACCTTTTGTCTCTTTCACTATTATTATACCTATATAATCACTAATAATCATTACACAATCTTTAACTATTAGTTACAAATTTATTTCATATATAATTTGTAATAAAAAAAGCACTAACTAAAAGTTAGTGCTTTTCCTGGTGGCTCGACCAGGAATCGAACCAGGGACACGAGGATTTTCAGTCCTCTGCTCTACCGACTGAGCTATCGAGCCATATCTACCTGGCAACGTCCTACTCTCCCACACAGTCTCCCATGCAGTACCATTGGCGCTATAGAGCTTAACTTTCCTGTTCGGTATGGGAAGGAGTGTTTCCTCTATGCCATAATCACCAGATACAATTAGTATTATATATATATAATTAAATTATGTCAATTATTTTTTTTACTTTTCTTTAAAAGCCCTCACTTCTACCCTCCGTATTAATTCCTCTTTCATTACGTACATCTGTAAGCAATTCATTTTGAGCACGTATTAATAAGATATTTTCACCTACTGATGTAAAAAAATATCCTAAAACATCTTGTTCAGCTAAAGATAATCCTTGTACACTTTTCGTTGCAATAAGCCAAGATAAAGTTAAAAGTTGCTCTCCAGACAAATCGTATATGCTCATAAATCTACTCCTTACTACAATATTACTTATTAATTATATGTATAACTTATCTACATTATTAATTAGAATTGTACTATTCCATAAAGCTTTTTATATTAAATAAAAAAGATGGTGATATTCATCAATTCACCATCTTTTGATTATAAGGTTTTATTATTCATTAATATGATTAAGTATATAAGACTTAACATCCTCTTTGTCTATTCCTAAACTTATTGAAAATTCTTCATTCAATAAGTTTTCTGCTGTCTTCATAACCTCATCATCATTTTTATTTGTCCTTTTACCTGACACCTTGTTCTTCTTATTAGAGTGAATGCTCTTAACTATTGTGATTAAATCTTCACATTCCCCATTCTTCAACATTGACTTAAATGTTTCTGATCTTTCTTTATCATTGTCTACCCAAAATAAATCCATATCAGATACTTTCTCCATTAATGACTCTACCTCTTCTTCAGAGTGTATACCTCTAATAATTATTTTTTCATTATCTATTGGAATTTTTATTGTCATATTTTTAGAGTAAATAGGACTTAACACGTAGCATTCTTTTTGTTCATTGTTCATGAACTTTTCCTTCTTTATATCGATAACCTTACATGCTCCTGTCATTCCATACATAACGTAATCATTAACCTTAAACATAAAATCGTCTCCTTCCTTACATAAAACTTTAATTACCTGAAGTTACTAATAGCTTTATATAGAGTTAACTTAGGCAGTTAAAAAATTACGCCAACATAAAAAAAATAGCCTTCACAACAGGACTTACGTTGCAAAAACTACTCGTTGTATCTTTATTTTAACATATTTGAAAGTATTATGTAAGTAAAACTTTTTTTATTTACTTTTAAAGCTATCTTTAACACGAAATTTCTGTATGTTTTATTTTTTATTATATTTGTGTAATAATAAAATTATAAATATTTATGGAGATGATTTTATGAATAATGAAATAGAACAATTGACTCAAATACTTAAAGAAAGTAATAATATAGTATTCTTCGGTGGAGCAGGTGTTTCAACAGAAAGCGGAATTCCTGACTTTAGAAGTTCTAATGGTCTTTTTAATGAAAAGTTAAATATTACATTTACCCCTGAACAACTGGTTTCACATACATTTTTCATAAGATATCCAAAGGAATTCTATAATTTCTATAAAGCAAAACTTATATATCCTAATGCTAAACCTAATGAGGCACATATAGCTTTAGCTAAACTTGAAGAAATCGGTAAACTTAAAGCTATTATTACTCAAAACATTGATGGTTTACATCAGGCTGCTGGTTCTAAAAAGGTTTATGAATTACATGGATCTGTTTTAAGAAACTACTGCATGAGTTGTCATGAATTTTATAATGAAAAGTTTATTTTAGAATCAGATGGAGTTCCTACATGCCCTAAGTGTGGTGGAGCTGTAAAACCTGATGTTGTGTTATATGAAGAAGGATTAGATGACACTGTAATTAAAGGTGCTATTGATGCCATTTCTAAGGCAGATACACTTATAATTGGAGGTACTTCTTTAGTTGTATATCCTGCAGCTGGCCTTATAAATTATTTTAAAGGCAAGAATCTAATTCTTATAAATAAGAGCTCAACTACAGCTGATAATAAAGCTGACCTTGTTATTCATGAATCCATTGGAAAAGTATTGGGGAAAGCAGTTAATTTTTTAAAATAGTAGCTTATCTTTTAGGTATGTTTTATTAATAAATAAATATATTTATATTGTATAGCTATTAAGGAGCATTTCTATGAAGTATATTATATTTTTAATTTTACTTATAGCACTTATTATAACAATATTTTATTTTGATAGAAAACAATCAATCTTAAAGCATCAACTTTTAGTTGCAAATAGCCAAAATAATAACTTAAGATCTAAACTTTCCAAATTTACTAGGACTAAGGAATCTATTCAAATAAAATATCTTATACCGACGAACTATGCTGGTTTACTTAAAGAAAAATCTAATGTTTTGATTGCTCCTATAGAAAGTTCAAACCTACTTCAAACAACACAGGTAAAAATGGAAGTCAAAATTTTAGATAAAGCTGAAGTTCTAAGAGATACATGGTTCTATGTTGCACTGCCTATAGATAGCAACATAAACTCTAGAGGTTGGGTAAAGCAAAGTGATTTCTCTTTGTTTTATAATAATTCAAGAAATATTACTAAAAGTTTTTAGTTTTAATACTATCCCACAATAGTTATTAATAAATCTCTAAGTATAATCTTAGTCAATACTTAAATATAAAAAAAGCTATCATAAAAGATAGCTTTTTTATTATCTAATATATACATCATAAATCATAAAGCTTAAATATATTACTACAATTAATATAAAAGACCAATTGATTACACTTTCCTTAGGTTTATCACTTACATCTCTTAAATAATTAGCTTCACCAATTTCAGCTATTACACCTTGTCTTTCTATGTTCCACACTTCAAGTTTATGAATAAGCTTATATACCAATACTCCGAAAGCTACTCCTACTAATATATAAGTTGACATATAAGTAAGTTTCATATTAAAACTTAAATCCATTAAAGATGGTTCCTCTACTACTTGAGAAATTAATTCTTCTGCAGAAAATAACACCTTTTGAGCAGTTACTGATATTCCATTAATTATAAAATGCATTATTACTGATGCAAAAATACTATTTGTAATTCTAACTATATATGCAAAAATGAATCCTAATACTGCAGCATATAAAAACTGTTGAAAATCCATATGAAATATACCAAATAAAACACCTGTTATTAGTGCTGCTTTAAATTTAGACTGGTTATCATATCCTGATAGAACAACTCCTCTTAAAGTTACATCTTCTGTTATTGCAGGGGTAACCGCCATAAGTAATAACATAGCCCAATATGGAGTATCTGCAATAGCAGCCATAAATGTTCCTACATTATTTGTAAAAAACATCTGAGATATAGCAGATATGCATCCCATTAACGGATAGCAAACAAATGAAATTAAAATTATTAACAATAAGTCTTTTAAATGTATTTTATTTAACCTAAATGTTTCCTTTATATTTACTTTAGTAACAATAATATAAATTATTGCAGGTACTAAAAATAAAATAACATGGTTTAAAAATTGCATTACTCTTATATCTTTTATCCCTATTAACAAATATGTTTTTATTAAATATTCAGGTAAAAATATTGTTAATAGCACTAAAATTAAGAAATATATGTTAGATCTTTGTAATTTACTCATCTCTCTCTCCTATTTTATGAATAATTCTTGTATACTGAGGAAATAATTATATATGAAGCGAGACGCTTTTTATAATCGCCTCTCCCCCATTTTATTTATATACGTTTCAATCCCTTTTGTGTTTTATCAAACATGAGAGGGATTGTTTCATGTTAATAACTAATTATCCTTTAAAATTTCCCTTCTAACTAAATCTAATGCTGTAACAGTAGCTTTAGCTCTTACATTATGCCTATTTCCATTAAATATATATCTAAATGCTTTTACATTTCCTTTATAATATAGTCCTATATATACTAATCCAACAGGCTTTTCTTCTGAACCACCACCAGGCCCTGCTATTCCTGTTGTAACAACTGATATATCTGAACCAGTTCTCTTTGATATACCAATAGCCATTTCCTTTGCTGTTTCCTCACTAACAGCTCCATAAGTATCTAAAGTTTCCTTCTTTACTTTTAAAGTTCTTTCTTTTGCTTCATTAGAATAAGTTACAGCACCTTCTAGAAACACCTCAGATATTCCTGGATAATTAATTAATCTGCTAGCTATCATTCCACCTGTACAAGATTCAGCTGTTGATATGGTAAGTTTTCTATCTACTAACAATTTTCCTAGAACCTCTTCAATTGTTAGCTCTTCACCTTCTCCATAGCAATCTAAATTAAATACTCTTTTTATTTCTTCTTTTACAGGTGCTATAAGTTTTCTTCCCTCTTCTTCACTATTACCTCTAGCAGTAATCCTAAATATTACATCATCTTCCTTTGCATAAGGTGCAACTGTTGGATTAACTCCATTATTAATAAAATCCTTAATCATATTAGCTGCTGTACTTTCTCCAACACCTAATACTCTTAATACTTCAGATACTATAATTCCATTACCTTTATCTTTTAAATATGGCTTTACATAATTTAAAAACATAGGTTTCATTTCTCTAGGTGGTCCTGGAAGTATAACAGCCACTTTATCATTCTTCTCTAAAATCATTCCTGGAGCTGTCCCATTTGGATTTGATAAAACTTTTGATTCCTTAGGAAAATAAACTTGTTTAAGATTACTTTCTGTCATCGGTCTATCTAGCCTTTTATAGTATTTTTTTAATTCTGCAAGAGATTCTTCATGTAACTCTAAGTCAGCATTAAAAAACTTACATATTGTTTCTTTAGTTAAATCATCTTCCGTAGGTCCAAGTCCACCAGTACATATTAAAATATCACTTCTCTGAAATATTTCTCCTATTGCCTCTAATAATCTATCTTCGTTATCACCAATTACTTCTTGACGGTATACATCTATTCCTAATAAAGCTAATTCTTTAGATATGAATTGTGCATTAGTATTTATAATATCGCCTAATAATATCTCTGTTCCTACAGCTAATATTTCTGCCTTCATTAAAACCTCACCTCTTCCTTTTATTAACATACATTATAACACAAATAATTTAAGGGAGTCATAGACTCCCCTAAACCTTCAACATATGGGCTATCCCTAATAATAATTAGGGATAGCATATATAAAAAATTCTTTTCCCCACTACATTACTGTGTAAAGTAAAATAGTTTACAACATTAATTAATAAATAGTTAAGAAAAATATGTATGAGGAAAAAGAATTTAGTACCTACATCTCTAACATATGTAGTGCCTAGGAAAATTATTCACAAAAGCATTCTACCAACCTGAATTTATTTTTTTATTAATATGACTTGTATCATTTATATACTCAAACTGAAATTCATCCTTATAACAATTAATTTTTGTAAGAGATGCTTGTCCCATTATTTCCTTATAAAATCCATTTTCTTTATTAAAGTAATTCATTACAGCTTTTAATGTCATACCATGAGCTACAATTAATATATTTTTATTTATGCTATTTTTTAATATATTCTCTAAGGTTTCCCCTACTCTCTTATATAGATTTCTTAAAGATTCTCCACCTGGAGCCTTTATATCCATATTTCCATTAAAAATTTCTTTTATTTCTTTTCCTCTTCCTATCTTTAATAATTCCTCTTCTGTATGCCCCTCATATTCCCCAAAGCTTATTTCTTTAAAAGCATCTACTTCTATTATTTCTATATTTCTATTTCCCCTAATTATATTAGCTGTTTTTCTCGCTCTCTCTAATGGACTCGTGTATATTGTATCTAATTGGATACTATCTACTCTTTTTTTCAACTGCTCTGCCTGCTCAATTCCATGATCAGTCAACTCAGAATTTCCAGATCCTTGTAACCTTTTATCTAAGTTCCAAACAGTTTGTCCATGTCTAGTTAAATAAACTGTAACCATAATAATGTCCCTCCCAATAGTAAATCCCAATAGCATTCACTATTGGGATTCTTATAACTACCTGCTCTCTATTATAGCTAATGCAACTGCACCAACTACTCCTGCATCTGAACCAAGTCCAGCAGGAACTATTTCACAACTTTCAGCCATACTCTTAAAGCATCTCTTATTAACAACCTTTTTTACAGTATCGAAGACTATATCTCCAGCCTTTGATACTCCTCCACCTATTATTATCATTTCTGGATCAAATGTAGCTATTGCATTTGCTACACCAATTCCTAGATATGTTAATGCATTATCTATTATATCTTTTGCAACTTCATCTCCAGCTTCTGCTTCTTTAAATACCTCATATGAAGTAATAGTATCATACTTTTTTAAACTTGTCTCAACATTAGTTGAAACCGCTTCTTTACCTTTTTTAGCTATTGCTGTTCCTGATGACATTGCTTCTAAACATCCTAAATTTCCACAGTTACATCTAGGGCCGTTAGGATCTACTGTAGTATGTCCGATTTCTAAAGCATTAGATGTATGTCCTCTGTATACCTTACCATCTAATACTGCTCCTCCACCTACTCCAGTACTAACTGTAAAATATATTATGCTTTCTTTGCCTTTTCCAGCACCAAACATATACTCTCCTATTGCTGCAGCATTAGCATCATTATCTAAGTATACTGGAATATTATATTTTTCTTTTAAGGGTTGTACTAAATTGTAATCTTTAAATGGAAGATTTGGAGTTGTTATTATTATTCCTTTCTTCGCATCTAACGGTCCTGGTGACCCTATTCCAATAGCTTCTACTTCATCTATTGAAGTACTAGATCCAACAATTACTTCATCAATTGATTGTATTATTCTTCCTAATACAGCTACTTCTCCTTCTTCAGCTTTAGTAGGTAATACTACATTTGCTAATATATTTCCTTCTATAGTTGATATAGCTGTACTTATTTTCGTACCACCTAAATCTACACCTATTACATACTTTTTCATACTTTCCTCCTCATATAGCAAAATATTAAAGGGTTTACATTATTATTCTAAATCCTTTTAAATAATAAATAAACCCTATATCTATAAATTATTTTCTTTTATATGTATTAATATAATAATTTCCCAGATTATCGTATCCTTCTTCTTTAATATTAAATGAACTCCCCTTAAGCATTGAATTAATAATATCTATATCATGTTTATTACTGTTATCAAATTTAATTGTAAAAACATCGTCATCTTCAACTATACCTAAATAATCGTATATATTACTATAATCACTTAGTCCAATTTGGCCTTTTATTTCCATCCTATAATCTGACATAATCCTCCTCCTAATGTACCTATCTCCCTGAATCTATATAAGTATATTCTACAACTATTTTTTTATTCTCCTTATATAACTATTTTCTCCTATGTATTTACTTATATTCACAATGACAACAAAAATAGAGGGTGTAAAATTTACCACCCTCCATAGATATTAAGCTTCATTTTTCAATTCTTTTTGCTCGTTGGCCTTCTCTACTATTTTTATTGCTTCTGTAGGCGGAACCTCTTCATACCTTTCTATTTTTAAATCAAAGTTTCCTCTACCTTGAGTTATGGACCTTAAATCTGTAGCAAACTTAAATAACTCTGCCATTGGCGCTTCCACAACAAGTTTCTGAAGTTTTCCACATGGCTCCATTCCTAATACTCTTCCACGCTTCTTATTTATATCACCAATTACATCTCCCATATACTCTTCTGGTATTAAAATTTCTATGTGCATAATTGGTTCTAGCAAAATTGGTTTTGCACCCTCTAAACCTTTTTTATATGCAATTGATGCAGCAATCTTAAATGCCATTTCAGAAGAATCTACAGGATGATAAGAGCCATCATGTAATGTTGCTCTTAAGCCTATAACAGGATATCCTGCTAAAATACCATGCTTTATACAATCTCTTAAACCCTTTTCAACTGCTGGAATAAAGTTTCTAGGAACTACTCCTCCTACTACCTTATCTACAAATTCTAAATCCTTTTCACCATCATTACGAGGTTCAAATAGAATTTTTACATCTCCGTATTGACCATGTCCACCAGATTGCTTCTTATGCTTTCCTTGTACATCTGAACTTCCTTTTATTGTTTCTCTATAAGGAATCTTAGGTCTTCTAAGCTGTACCTCTACTCCAAACTTATTTTTTAACTTAGAGGCTATAACCTCTAAATGTACTTCACCAAGTCCTGAAATTATTGTTTCTGCATTTTCTATATCTCTACTTACATTAAATACTGGATCTTCATCTTGTAACTTACTTAATGCTAGAGATATCTTATCCTCATCCCCCTTACTTTTTGGTAAAACTGCCATTGACATTACCGTATTAGGGAAATTCATTTTATCATAAATTATTTTACAAGATTGATCACATAAAGTATCCCCTGTAGATGTATATTGTAACTTAGCTACTGCTCCAATATCTCCAGCTATAACTTCATCTGCTGGGACTTGATTCTTGCCTCTCATAAAAAATACATGAGCTAATTTCTCCGTCTTATTTTTATTAGTATTTACTACAGTCATATCTCCATTTAATTTACCTGTAATCACTCTAAACAATGAAATCTTACCTACAAATGGATCTGCTATAGTCTTAAATACCATTGCTGAAAAAGGTTTATCTTCACTTAATTGAATAAATTCTTCTTTATTTGATTCAATATTTAACGCTTTTTGTGGTATTGCATATTTAGGTGATGGGAAACATTCAACTATATCTTCTAGCAATGTATTTATCCCTATAATCTTTGTAGCAGAACCACACATAACAGGGGCTATATCACCTGATGCACATCCATTGATTAAGCCTTCATATATTTCTAAATCGCTTAATTCGCCCTCACTAAAATATTTTTCTAATAACACCTCATCAGTTTCTGCTACTGATTCCATAATCATTTGTTTACATTCATCAACTTTATCAACTAATTCTGGTGGAATCTCTGCTACCTCCATCATCTTAGTTTTTGGATTATAAATTCTTGCTCTCTTAGTTATAACATTAATAACTCCATTAAAGTTATCTTCTTTACCTATTGGATATTGTATAGGAACAACACTAATTCCAAATTGATCTTTAAGGTTTTGTAAGACCTTATCAAAATCTGAATGTTCTCTATCTAACTTATTTATAAAAAATGTTCTTGGTAACTTTATCTTATTACAATAATCCCATGCCTGCTCTGTGCCTACTTGAGTGCCTGCAACACCACAAACTACAATCATTGCGACATCGACAGCTCTCATACCTTGAATGCTTTCTCCGACAAAATCAAAATATCCTGGAATATCTACTAAGTTAATTTTTACTTTTTCCCATTCCAATGGAATTACTGAGGATGATAAAGATATTCCTCTTTTCTTTTCCTCTTGATCAAAATCAGATATTGTTGTTCCATCTTCTACTCTACCTAATCGATCTGTAACCTTGGAATAGTACAATAAGGCTTCTGTTAGTGAAGTTTTTCCTGAAGAACTGTGTCCTATAATCCCTAAATTTCTAAGATTGTTAATAGAATAGTCTTTCATCATTTTTGTCAAAGTATTAATATTCATTAACCTTTGACTTTCACCCACCTTTCCTATATATAGACTTTTTGATTCATATAAATCACGAGCTAACTTATACTATAATTTTTATGTTATCACTCCATAAAATAGTCCTTGCCTTATAATGAAACTAAGATATTACATTTTATATATTCTATATAGAGCATTCATATCCTCTTCAACTTGTTTGAATTTTCAGAATTTTCTTACTAGTATTTTTACCATCATTTTCTCTATGTATACTAAAAAATACAAAATAGTAAATAAAAAAGGTGGGGTGAATATTTATTTTTCTAGACGTTAAAAAAGATTAAGCAAAATTTGCTTAATCTTTAAAACTATTTATTCTTTTTAAATGCAAAAAACTTCATAAACACAAATGTTATTGGAACTCCAATTACTGCAGCTAATCCATAAGCAATTAATTTATGTAATCCCATCATATTAAACACTATGAAAACTACAATATTTTGAATAATAAAGTTAGGGATATATGAAACTGCAAATTTAATGAATTTATTAAATTCTAACTTTTCTTTAAAAGTAACATAACTATTTAATATATAAGATATTACTAAACCTGAAATATATCCAAATATAAATGCAACATTCTCATTTAAAAAACTAGAATAGATATATGAAAATATCACCCCATTAAATGTGTTTATGACACCTATAAAAACAAACATTATAAATTGTTTAGAAAAAAATACTTCTTTTATCTTATTAATTAAAGATTCCATACTAATTATCTCTTTCTTCATTATTTATTAATTTATCTGCTATTATAAATCTTGGTCTTTGCTTAGTCTCGTTGTATATCTTTCCTATATACTCTCCAATAACTCCTAGAGATAATAATTGTATTCCGCCAATCATCCAAATAGATATAGTTATTGAAGTCCATCCAGCCTCAGTATTTCCCATAAACTTAACAATTAATGAATATATTAAGGCAATAAAACTTAGTACAAATATAGAAAATCCTAATCCTGTTATTATTCTTATAGGCTTTATACTAAATGATGTAATTCCATCCCAAGCAAATGCAAGCATCTTCTTAAGAGGATATTTTGATTCTCCTGCAAATCTCTCATGTCTCTCATATTCTACTACAGAATATCTATATCCTATTAAAGGAACAATTCCTCTAAGGAATAGATTTACTTCTTTAAACTGGCTTAACCCATCTAAAGCTCTCTTACTCATAAGTCTATAATCTGCATGATTATACATTACATCTACACCTAACATATTCATAAACTTATAAAATCCAAGAGCTGTTGTCCTTTTAAAGAAAGTATCTGTCTTTCTTGAAGATCTTACTCCATAAACTACATCGCTACCATTATAGTATTCCTCTACAAATTTATCTATTACATCTATATCATCTTGTAAATCTGCATCTAATGATATTGTCATATCCGCATATTCTTTAGCAGTCATAAGACCAGCTAACAATGCATTTTGATGCCCCTTATTTCTTGATAAATTAACCCCACTAAAAATGTTATTTTGTTCATGAAGCTCTTGTATAATGCTCCAAGTTTTATCTTTCGATCCATCATTAACAAATAGAATCTTACTCTCTTCAGATACAACTTCATTTTTTATCATTACATTAATCTTTTCTAATAATCTTTTAGCAGTTTCATGTAATACTTCTTCTTCATTGTAACAAGGCACTACTAAATATAACACTTCTTTCATTTTCTACTCCTCCGTAAAGTTTTTACTCTCTTCCAAAATAATTATTCTTTATAATTTTTTCACCTATCTCATATGACTTTAATAAGTGTTCTAATTCCTCTTCATTTTTAACGTTCCCTTTAATTTCATTCCCTTTTATTATTGTAGCATCTCTATTTGTATTAACCAATACTCTTCCCATAGATGTATTTAAATACTTATCATTATCGATACCAAGTAAATATGCAACAGTAGTTGGGATATCTACTTGTCCCCCACTTGCCTCAATAACACTTGGCTTAATACCTTTTGAATATATAATTAAAGGAATTTTATTATCATATTCTTTCCACCAGTTTCCTTCATAATCTAGTTTTTGTATATCATCATTATAATATTTATGAACTCCACCATGATCTCCATATAATACAATCATTGTATTATCTAATATACCCATTTCATCTAATTTCTCAAAGAACATTTCTATTTGTCTATCTGTATATCTTACACTCTCAAAATATCCACCTAAATAACTTTCATCGACTTCTTCAGGTAAGTCTAACTCTCTATACTTATCATCAATTTCAAATGGACCATGGTTAGACATTGTAGGTGCTTGAAAGAAGAAAGGTTCTTGTACACTTTTCAACTTATCAGAAACTTGTGTTAAAAAGCTCCTATCAGATAATCCGTACCCTACAGTCTCTTCATACACATAATCTCCAATATCCCACATAGTTTCAATTCCAAATCCATTTTTATGCAACTCTGTCCAGTTAAATTCTCCAATTTCTTCTGCGTGAGATGATATTGTTTTATATCCTTCTCCCTCTAATATTCTAGGTAAGGAATTAGAATAAACATTCTCACCATAATTTAATGCAGTAATCTTATCACCTAATGGATATATAGATGTATTAACCATGAAATCACAGTCTATACTATTCCCTGCATTATTTTGTTCATATATATTATTAAAATACAATCCTTCTCTTGTAAGCTTATTTAAAAATGGAGATATCTCTTTTCCATTTACACTCTTATTTATAACGAAATTCTCTAAAGACTCTACCTGAATAAATATTACATTCTTTCCTTTTGCAACTCCACTATATTCATTTGGTTCTAAGTCTTCTCTATTATAAGCTAGCCATTCCTCTATCTCATCTTTTTCACTATTTGATAAAGGATTCATTACTTTAGATAAAGTTCTAGCTGATTCTATAAGATGATATCCTATTGGTCCTGATGCTCTTGCAGACATCAAAGTCGTCCATCTCTTAGTAAGCATTCTGTTAGACCATCCACTAATGCTCAATACATCTATACATACAAATGATATTAACAAAATAATTGCTACATGCCTAAGAGTAAAAAGGAACTTTCCAACACTTCTTGATTCACTACATCTTATCTTCTTTATAAAAACAAACAAGATTATAGCAACTATATCTATAATAAATAATAAATCTATAGTTTTAAATTGATATAAAGATTCTCCTACAGGATTAAATGTACCTGAAAAGAATATATTTTTTAATCCTAAAAAGTCTCTATTTACTCTAAAGTACCATAAGTCTGCTATCAGTAAAGTACTGAATAATATATTTAAAATAATATAATATACAATCTGCTTATTCTTTGAAAATAAATATCCAAATGAATAAAATAATAATATAAAAGCTAAGTTAACAAATATAAACTTAAAGCTTATATTACTAAATTTAATTTTATCTGCAGAACTCACTTCAACTAAAGTCATAAATATAAGAGACTTTATCAATATATCTATTATTGTAATAAATCTAAATTTACTAATTCCCGTTGAAAACACCTTTCTTTTATAAAACTTAATATCATTTATTTTATCCTTTAAATTCATAAATTGTTGCCCTACCCTATCTCTTTACTATTTTATCTTTAATAAAATCAATTAGTTTAAATAAACTCCAAAGCACTCCTATAATTAGTAATATATCAAACACAAAATTAAATAGATATAATTGTTTAGCTGTATCTGCTTGACCATTTCCTACAAAAGGCATTGGGAACTGTATTCCACCTATTAACATTATTCCCCATAACAATAATATCTTATTTCTAACTTCTTCATTTCCTGAACTCTTTATAAACTTGATTAAAGATACTATAAATATACTTATAAATACTGCTAGTATAAACCATAACTTTGTTGGTAATTTTGTTTCTCTAAAATTAGACCACGTAGTAAATCTATTAAATTCTCTTACTGGTTCTTCACTATCAGCTCTATAACACTTTCCTAAAGATGTACTAGTAATAAAAGCTTTCCCTGCTGTATACTGCATTCCCTCTATTAATCTTTTAGGATGAGTCAAATAAAATTTAGCTAGCTTTCCATTGCTTATTTTGCTATAAAACTCTTCCTCTGTTATTGGAGTTCTAGGTATATATTTAACATATTCACTTGCATCTAAATAAGAATGCTTTCCTGCTTCTCCTGCCATATCTGGATTAAGTCCAAGATCTATTAAGTCCTGTTCAGGAGTTTCTGATCCATTAAGAACTCCATAGAACACAGAATTATATTGAGTATCTTTACTTATATTCTTGTTTACCATATTTATTTGAACTGGATATATTATTACTACAGCTAAAAATACTGATAATAATATTAAATTCTTACGTGTTAATATCTTTCTGTTATCCCAAAGAATCTTAAATAGCAGTATTACTACAAATGGTAAAGTGGTAAATACCTGCATCTTTGATCCTAAGAACATAAATGCACCTATATATACTAGAGAAATTTTAGATGCTATATTTCTTTCTTCATGTCTTACATATTTGCAGTTAATATAGTATAAAAATGTCCCTATGAATAGTAATAATGTACATAACATCATTGGCTCTCCATATAAACTATTAAACCACAGTATATAATTTCCATCCATAAATACAAAAATGCTAACTAACGCAACAATAGTTAATTTAAGTTTACTTTTTATATTTAAGTTCTTTAAAATAATTGCAATAGAAGATATATATATTATTGCATAAGCAATAGCTAAATATTGTGTTTTAAATACCTCTTGCCCTAAAACCTTACATATATAAGATATAAACGTAATTAAGTACCCCATACTTGATCCAAATAGGGTAATAAGTAAAGTAAACATATTTGTATTAATCTTATAGTCAGTAACAATATAATCATAGAAACGTTTAAAATCAGGATTCATTTTATCTGAATCTAATAAAGATAATCCTGATAAGCCCATAACTCTATCAAAATCTCCCTGATCAGCAACCCCAACCTGTGGATACTTAAATAATATATAAGCTATTAGTAAAACTGATATTATAATAAAAGTACCTATGATATATTTAGTATAGTTATTTTTTATATTATCCTTCAACTTCATTTATTTTATCCTCCATATAATAAACCACATTACTTTTCATTATATCATTTTTAGTAATGTATTTTATTGTATGTTTATAAATATTTTCTTAAGTTTTGTAACCCTTTATATAATAATACCTATTTATGCTATAATTTTTATTGAATTATTATAAATTAAGGAGTATGAAATGAGTAAAAAGAAAAAAATTATATTATCTACATTATTATCTATACTCTCTATTGCAATTTTATATGGAATATTATTTTACTTTAGTTTTTTCCAAGGATTTGTAACAGTAAAAGATAATAAAGTACAATCTAAATTATTACCTAATGATGACTTTACGTCTTCATATACACCTAAGTTAAACTTTAATAATACAAAAGAAGAATTAGTTTCCGATGTTAAAGTTAACATGTTAAACAATATAGATTCTTCTATACCTGTCATAAAAAAATCACAAAGGCACTATATTCCCTTAGATTATGTATGCAAAACACTTGGATATAATCTAACTAAATCAAATAATGCTTTTACCATCTCAAATTCTAATTACACTATCACTTTAAGTGAAGACTCTTATACAAAAGAAAATAAATCCTCATCTTTAAGAGGTAATATATTAACCAACAATAACCAAGCTTTTATTTCTATATCAGATATAGAAGAAATATTTAATTTAATCTCCGTCTATACATTTGAAAATCAGACCATTAACATATTAAAAAATCCCCAAAGTAATATTCAAAATAATTCTTCTGAAACAAGTTCCGATGGAAAAATAGCTTTAGTTAGATTAGAAGATTTTACAGCCGGTGAAGGAATATCCTCAGAAACTAATCAACCTAAATTTAAAGCAATGGCAAACTTTTTAAGTAATTCAGGAATCAAATATCATATTGCATGGATACCTAGATTTAAAGCTCCTAATGATAATATTGACAATGATTTATTAACTGTTGATTCATTTGAAAACGCTGCTTTTATAAATCTATTAGATTACTTTATTAACCATGGTGCATTAATAGGATTACACGGATATACTCATCAGGCTGGAGATTCTAGAAGCGCTGTTGGAACTGAACTTTCCCGTAAAGTTAATAGCTCAGAAGAGGAAACTAGAGCAGTAATCGAAAATGCTATTAATACTGCTACTGCATTAAATATACCTTTTGGTTTTTTTGAAAGTTCGCACTATAAAGCATCTTCTGCACAAAAATCTATTATAGAAGAATACTTCCAATATATTTATGAACCAAAAAATTATTTAATATATACTAAACTACAAAAAACTAAAAACAATAACTTATATATACCTACACCTTTAAGTTATGTAAGAGACTTAGATGCTAATCCAATAATAAAAAAGTTAAATAAACCTACCCCTGGATTATTAGCAAGCTTTTTCTATCATTCTACAAAGGAATTAGATTTCATAGAAGTTGATACATCTAATAATGTATTTGATGTAAAATACTCTATAGAATCCCCACTTCAGCAAATAGTAAAATCTCTTAATGAGAATAAATATATAACTACACATGTAACGGAGTTAAAAAATTAAGGAGCTATAGTTTAACTATAACTCCCTTTTTTTATATTAATTTTATTGTATATACTTACACAAAAGTATCCTAAAATTCCTCCTGATGTATCAATCATAACATCTTTAAAAGCTGGTCCCCTTCCAGGTATAAATGATTGGTGAAACTCATCAGAACATGCATATAAAAATACAAATATTACTGAATAAAGCCTAGCTTTTCTCTCTACTACATATAAACTTATAACATTATATGTTAAGATAAACAAGATAAAGTATTCTGTAAAATGTGCGCCCTTTCTTATAATTAAGGTTGCTAACTCTCCAAAATACGTATCCAATTTTAATCCTAGTAAATTAAAAACATATAATACAAATCTACTTTGTTCGCTAGACTTATCTCCAGGCTGATGAGACATATAAAATATAAAAATCATCCATCCTAAAAATAAAAGCCATCTTAATGCTTTTTTATTCCTATCACTCATATAAATCTCCTAGCATATAAATTATAAGTATAATTATACACTAGATATTATTTATTTTCTAATTTAGCGTTGCTCTACAATATATTTATTTATATATGCTAATGATTCTTCTAGTACCTCTTGGCTATGCTCCATTGATTCAACCTTAATTTCTAAATTACAAACTCTTTGATCAACCTGATACATTAGCTCCTTTATATCATGTAGTAACTTTCCTTCATACGATACTTGAATTCCATCAGCATCTATATATATCTTTTCTGGTGGTTCTCCACATTCACTACATTTTGCATATATGCCTTCCTTTTCAATATCTCTAAATAGCTTGAACGTATCATTATTACATGATGAGCAATTAGAGAGCATTACAAAGTCATAATAGCTTACATCAAATAAATATTTAGATCCACATTCTTTACAAGTTATTTCTAGATTATTGTCTATAGTTTCGATATAAAACTTATTTCCACAGCACCCTTCTCTTTGGCACACTACTGTCCTTATCATAAACTTCACTCCTTTTGAGCAATATATTTGAATCTCATCTTAACATTTAATATGATTCTTAATCCAAATTTATAACTACTCAATAAAAGTTTTTATTGTTTATCTTCTTGTTTTATCTCAATTTCTATCTCTTTTATTTTTATATCTACTTCTTCAGTCCTTTTTCCTGATAATAACAATCTTCTCTTTTCTAACTTTAACTCTTTAAGTTTATCTTTCAATAGCTCTAATTTATGCACTTTATACACTCCCCACCCATAAGAGAATTATTTAATATCATATATTAACAAAGCTTTTAAATATAATCTTTTTATTGATAACGTATCCAAAAAATATCTATAACTAAATTATATAAAATACAAAAGCTATTGTATATAATTATCTTTAGTTATTTTATTCCATATTGTAACACAATTATGCCTATTTCTTTAAAATAAAAAAACTACATGCGTAGTTCTTTGCCAAGCAGCTACCTTCCACTTTATTTTCTTCCTTTTTCATGCAAAATAAAAAAGAACTACATACGTAGTTCTTTTGGTGGAGATAAAGAGATTCGAACTCTTGACCCCCTGCGTGCAAGGCAGGTGCTCTCCCAACTGAGCTATACCCCCAAAAATGGTGGACCTTCAGGGACTCGAACCCCGGACCTACCGGTTATGAGCCGGTTGCTCTAACCAACTGAGCTAAAGATCCGTAATTAAAAACCTGGCAACGTCCTACTCTCCCACACAGTCTCCCATGCAGTACCATCGGCGCTATAGAGCTTAACTTTCCTGTTCGGTATGGGAAGGAGTGTTTCCTCTATGCCATCATCACCA
>NZ_JADPAA010000026.1:0-17362 GCF_015669365.1 Clostridium sp. 1001283B150210_160208_E6
TTGCTAATGCACTATATAGTACTGGAGCTGCATGACCTTTTGATAAAACAAATCTATCCCTATTTTCATCCTTTGGACTTTCAGGATTAATATTTAGTTCATTAAAAAATAGTGTAGTAACTATGTCTGCTGCTGAAAGTGAACCACCTGGATGACCTGATGCTGATTCTGTTAACATTTCTACTATGTCTTTTCTAATTTGTTTAGAAATTTGGATTAATTCATCTTTATTTTTTTTCATTATATGTCCTCCTAGAAAATTTAAAATAATTATAGACTTTATTTTTCCCTATTTAATTAAGATTATTGTAACACACTTTTTAAGCTTTTGCTATTCTATTTAGTTATTTATGTTAACTTTTTCGTGGTTATATAAGTATTTAGTATATACTATTTGGTGAATATGTTTTCTTTTGTCCAAATAATAATATACTTTCTGTTTTATAACATAATAAAAGGTATTGAAGATTATCCTTCAATACCTTTTTGTTTAATCTAAACTTAAACTAATTAATAAAGCTTTATTTACTTTTTCCATATCACTATCTGTCATATGTCCTATTTTCTCTTTTAATCTTCTCTTATCTAATGTTCTAATTTGTTCAAGTAAAACAACTGAATCTCTATTTAAACCATATTCTTCAGAAGATATTTCCACATGTGTAGGAAGCTTAGCTTTATTAATTTGTGATGTAATAGCAGCAACAATAACAGTTGGGCTATATCTATTACCAATATCATTTTGCATAATGATTACTGGTCTTATTCCACCCTGTTCTGATCCTATTACGGGACTTAAGTCAGCGTAGAATATATCCCCTCTTTTTACTAACATAGTCGTCATTTGAAAAATCACACTCCGCAAAGCCATGTCTCATAATCACTTATTTCGTCAACACACTCTTCAGCTAATTCCAAGTTGATTTGTGACATTTCTATATATCCTCTCTTCATAACTTCTAACATTTGTGAGGAATCAACCTCATTAATATATACTATTAAATTCTCATCAAATAATTTACTATTATTTTTATGTTTCTTATCTTTTTTTAAAACATCATTATCTATTGACTCAAACGACATAATTCGGCCTCCTTAGCTAAGGATTCTATGTATACTAAAATTATATTTCAGTTTATGTCATATTGTCAAAGATAAAATCATATTTTTATACTTTTCTGTTAATTATATACTTATATTTGTTATTTAAAATAGATTTTTGTCTATTTCTTTTAAATAATTGAACTCTTTATAAACTATATCTACTCTACTCTTCCCATCTTTGTCATAAATTCTAGTTACTATAGGAGTCTTATCTTCTTTATTTATATAAATTTTAGCCGATGTCATATGATCATTTATATTAGACAAATTAACTTTTATCTCTAAGTATTTTATATCTCCCCACTCTTCAGATCCTTCATTAATCTCCTCTATATCTCCACATAAAAGATTACTAACGAATGACAAGGGATATAGGGAATCAAAGTCTTTTTCTAATTCATACTTTCCACCCTTATCTTGCATACTTATATAACCATCTTTATAAATTTTAATCCTATCTTGTCCAAATTCAATTCTCATTCCAACATCCTTGCAGTAATATATGTTGGTATCCTCTTTGTACTCACCTTTTGAATTCTTTATCTTGTATTCAGCTTTAGATGTATAAGCTTTAGACTTCTTAATATATTCTATAATTTCTTCATTGGTTGGTGCATAATTATGTCTAAACCCAATAATAGCTATTATAGATATAAAAGGAATAAGTAATAATAGTAATAACAAGACTTTTCTCTCTTTAATTTTGTTCCATAAGTTCTTTTCACTCTTCATATTGCCTCCAAAGTTAATTATTCACTAATACTATTATTAAAACCTTGGAGAAAATATTCTAACTAATGACTGCTTCTTCTATTATTTTAGGTAGTTCTGCTATTATATCTGTAGCAGAAACACTATATTTATCCTTACTAGCTTTATCCCCAGCTAAACCATGTATATAACAAGCTAATATAGCTGCTTTAAATATACTCATACCTTGACCGACAAAAGATGCAATTATTCCAGTAAGGCAATCCCCCATACCTCCAGATGCCATTTTACTATTACCAGTATAATTAATTACAATCTCATCACCATTTGTAATTATTGTATTATACCCCTTCAATACAACTATAACATCATGTTGCAGGGCATAGCTTTTCGCTAAATTTACCCTATCCTTTTCTATTTCTTCTATACTATACCCAGATAACCTACTAAACTCTCCAAGATGAGGTGTTATTACTGATCTATTTTTCACAAAAGATAGTAACTCTTTATGATTGGCAAGTATATTTAAAGCATCAGCATCTAATATTATAGGAACCTCAGTTTCTTTTATGCATCTGTTTAAAATATCATACTTATCATCACTTACGCCTAATCCTGGTCCACATGCAATAACATTACAAGTTTTAAGTAAATTATTAATTCGGTCTTGCTCTTCATAATTAACAGTCATTGCCTCAATTAATTTATTTGATAATACTTTTTGTATATTTAAGTCTGTCAAAAGTGAAACTAATCCAGCCCCGCTTCTTACAGCCGCTTCAGCACAAATATATGCTGCTCCTGAAAAACCAGGACTACCTCCTATTAATAGAACTTTTCCGTAATCTCCTTTATGTCCCCAAACCTTTCTTATGGGAATCATTTTTTTATACTCATACTTATGTAAAAATAAAACTTTCTCGTTAAACTTTTCTTTTACGAAGTCAGGAATTCCTATATATACAACTTTTACTTTCCCTAAATATTCAAAAGCATCATATCTAATAAAACCTATTTTTATATTTTCTATAGTATAAGTTTCATTAGCCTTTATTGCTATTCCTAATACCTCTCCAGAATTACTATCTATTCCAGAAGGAGTGTCTACAGAAATAACGTATTTAGAATATGTATTTATTGATTCTATAACCTTATAAATAACGCCTTCAATCCTTCTATTCAATCCTACACCAAATATAGAATCTACAACAATATCTGATTTTTTTATATCATCTATAAGTGCTTTATTAAAATCACTATCCTTATTAATCTCTTTTATTTCTATATTTAACTTTTTTATAATATTAAGGTTTGTAATAAACTCCTCACCTTTTTTAGTGCCAAAATTTATAATAATAACTTTTACATCTTTACCCAATATAAAAAGCTTCCTTGCTATTACTAATCCATCTCCACCATTATTGCCTATACCACAAAATACAATATATTTATCTCCCTTAGATTTTATTGATTCGAAAATTTTCTCTCCTGCATTCTCCATAAGAACTATACTAGGGATTCCAATAGTATTTATAGTATATTCGTCAATTAACTTAGATGTCTGTCTTGATACCACATACATTAATTATGTCATCTCCTCCCAGATAGCAAAGGCAATTGCATTTTTACTTGTATGAGATATAGATACATGAATTGAAAAATCTTCTTTAATAGAAATAACTTCTTTTACTTTATCACTTATATTTACAATAGGTTGTCCCATCTCATTTCTTAATATTTCTATATCTAACAATCCGAATCCCCTTATTCCAGTTCCTAGTGCCTTGCTAATAGCTTCTTTAGCCGCAAAATTTCCCGCAATAGTTTCTAAATTGTCCTTCCTACTTTTAAAATACTTTCTTTCCTCTTCAGTAAAAACCTTTTCTAAAAACATAGGAGTTCTTTTAACCGCTGTCCCTATTCTATCTACTTGAACTATATCTGTTCCTATACCTCTAATCATTTTCCACCTCCAATCAATATTTTACTATTATTAAAGCATATTAACTATCTTTTTAGATTCTTCAAAATCCTCTACCCATTTATCAACATACTCACCTATAATATCTATTAAATGTATTGGAGATACTTCATTTTTATAAAGCAAGTTAAGTAAACCTTTAACTTTATGGCGTTGAGTTGATATATACTTAACTCCATCTTCTACTCTATTAATAATAGCTCCATCTTTTATATCTACTCTCTCAACCTTTATTCCATATGCTTGTACATTATTAAGGCTTTCCTTAGTAAGACTATAAGTATACTTCATTTCTATATCATCTATTGATCTTGTAATTATAAGTTTTTCTAATACCATATATATTACCTCCTAAGTCTTAAAACAATTATTATTGTTAAGTAGATGTTATCATAACAATTGTTAGAATATTGTCAAACCATGAGGTTCTAATAAAAAAACAATTATTTATTTATTTACATAAAACAACTTTTTAATCACTTCTTCTATTACTATTAACAAGCATAACTTCTTTTTTCCCCAATTAATTAATATATATTGTCGAAAAAAATCCATTCACCTACTAAATATTACACAAATAATAAATTGTAATATATATTTTGTATAAAAAGAAAGAAGAGCGAAAAAGCTCTTCTTTCCTTACCCTAAAATACCATAGTTGAATTTGTATACGTTAACACTTATATTATAAGTATACCATATTTCGTAAGTTATTCAACTATATTTAAAATTTCTTATTCGCCTGTGGCATGGTCCATACTATTTTCCTCTGTACGCCTACCTCCAACGAATTTAAAATCTTCTGCTACTACCTCAGCAAGGTATTTCTTATTACCATCTCTATCTTCATAACTACCAGTTCTCAGTCTTCCACTTAGGCTAATATAACTTCCCTTTTTCATATACTTACATATAACCTCAGCTTTTTTTCCCCATACTGTAACTGGGATTAAATCAGCTTTTCTTGTGCCGTCAGCAGACTTAAAATTTCTATCTACTGCTATAATGAATTTTGTAAATGACTTATCTCCGTTTTCTAATTCTCTTAGTTCAGGATCTCTTATAAGTCTCCCTAATAATACTATTTTATTCATACTAACACCTCCTGAATATTTTCTTTTATAATACTTGACAACTAATTCCATTAATATTCAGCTTATGTCAATATTTTTTTACTCTTCTACCATCTCTGAATGAAATAACTTATATGCTAAAGCTATACACAGATTATCTAATATTGTAACCTCCTAAAAAACAGAAAAGAAACTACTAAATTGTAGCTTCTTAACTAACCTCTTTACCTTTTTCCAATACAGAATTAATTTCTACTCCTAAAATAAATATTATAGCCATTAAAAATAGCCATATCATTAATATAAAGACTGCTGCTAATCCTCCATATAACCGTGAATAGTTTCCAAAGTTATTAATATAAAATGAAAATACTAAAGAAAATATTATCCATCCAAATGTGCTAAACACGGCTCCTGGAATAGTATTTCTCCAGGGAACTCTCTTACATGGAGTATACCTATATATAGTTGCAAAGACTAATATTAATACTACCAATATAACCCCATATCTAACTATGTTCCATATAAAAGCCATTAAGCCGCTTAGCGGTAATAACGCAATTAAATAATCTCCTATTATTTTACCAAAAACCAATAACGTTAAGGTTAATATAATTGTAATCGCAAGAACTATTGTACTTAAATAAGATATAACAGATCTTGTTATATATGATCTTTTATCATTTAGGTTATATGCCTTGTTTATCCCTTTTATAACCGCCCTAAAACCAGAAGAAGCTGTCCAAATTGTTAACAAAACTGATACCCCTAATAATCCTGCATTTTGTGAACTTATTATTTCGCTGACCGTAGATTGAATAAGTTCAAACACACTTGTGGGAAGCAACACACTTATGCCATATAATACTTGCTCTGGATTTGGTTTTATAAACCCTATTAAAGTAATTAAAAAAATCAAAAAAGGAAAAAAGGATAATACCAAATAATATGCTAATTGTGATGCTAAAGAAAATATATCATCTCTTTTTGACTTAACTATTAAATGTATAAACAAATCCATCTTTGACATAGTATATTTTTCTTTTTTCATAATCTCACCATTTCAATTCTTTTATTTTATTCTATTAATACTTTATATATCTTATGTTCTCACTTCAAGAAGTAATTATGTATTTGCAAATAAATTAGGAGAGCATTTCTGCATACTCTCCTAAGATTAGTGTATTATCATCCTTATAATTTTATCACATAGTTTAAATTTTATATACTTGTTTTATTCTTGTATGTACTATAGTATAATTTTCATGTATTATATTAACAATTTTAATAGTTCTAACTAACTGAAAGGTGGTAGTTTTGTGATTTATACATTAGAAAATTCTAATATAAGTATAACAGCAAGCACTTATGGTGGAGAAATCCATTCTTTAAAAAGCAAAAAAGATAATACTGAATACTTATGGAATGGTAATCCAGAATATTGGAAGTATCATGCTCCTATACTATTTCCTATAGTAGGTAAGGTTAAAGATCTTAAGTACAGAGTTGACGGAAAAACTTATGAGTTACCTCAACATGGTCTAGCTAGAATATCTGAGTTTAATCTACTAACTCAAAATAAAGAATCAATAACTTTTGAATTAGTATACTCAGATGATACATTAAAAGTCTATCCATTTAAGTTCTCTTTACAAATAACTTATACTCTATTAGAAAATGGAGTTAAAGTAACTTATACAGTTAACAATTTAGATGATAAAAATATTCTTTTCTCTATAGGATCTCACCCAGCATTTATGTGCCCTATAGAAGAAGGACTTTCATTAAATGATTATTACTTTAAATTTAACGAAAAAGAAAATGCTCCTATTATGTTATTAAACTCTCATGGATTATTTACTGGAAAAACAGAAGATTTCTTAGATAACTCAAATATAATTCCTTTATCTAAGGAATTATTTAAAAATGATGCTCTAGTTTTTAACAACTTGAAATCAAATAAAATATCTATAGAATCAAAAAAAGGTACTAAATCTTTAACTTTAGACTTTACTGGATTTCCTGATCTTGGTCTATGGGCTCCTGCAACAGGTGCTCCTTTTGTATGTATCGAACCTTGGTATGGTCATGCCGACTTTGCTGACTTTGAAGGCGAATTCAAGGATAAAGAGGGAGTTATATCTCTAGAAGTAAATGGAAAGTTTGAATGTAGCTTTATAGTAACAATATAGTTAAAAGAGAGTGGAAATCCACTCTCTTTTACCTTTTTATTATATTCCATTGACTAGGTAGTAACTCCGAATAAGTTCTACTTAAATATCTATCATCTATTAATAATATTCTTCCTCTATCATCTTCAGTCCTTATCACTCTACCCACAGCCTGCATTACTTTATTTATTCCGGGATATATATATGAGAAGGCATCTCCATCGCTATTATAATATTCCTTTATCAATTCCCTTTCTAAACTTATCTTAGGGTACCCCACTCCAACTATAACTGCTCCAATTAATTTTTCTCCAGGAAGGTCTACACCTTCTGAGAAACTCCCCCCCATTACACATAGGGCAATATTATTTCTACCACCTGAAAATTCATTTAAAAACTTTTCTTTTGACTCTTCATCCATGTCTCCAGATTGAATCATTAATCTATCTAAACTTATACATTCCTTTAAAAAATCATAGGCCTTATACATATATTCATAAGAAGGAAAGAAAACCATATAATTTCCCTCCACCTCTCTTACAAACCTATTTATTTCATTGCATATACTAGGAAGAGTACGATCTCTTTGTTTATATCTTGTATTCCCAGCATATAAATATACTTCTAAGTTTTCTTTAGGAAATGGTGAGCTTAATCTTATTCTATAATCATCACTACTTCCCCCTAGGGATTTAATAAAATAGTGAAACGGTTCTAAGGTTGCTGAAAAAAATATACTTGCTTTAACTTTATCCACAATTCCTTTTATTTTTTCAGAAGGATTTACACAATATATGCACAATTCCACATCATCATTTTTTAATTCTACATAAGTAAAGTATTCCTCTCCATATAATTCTGATATGGTTAAAAACTTACTACAATCAAAATATAACTCTAATAAATCTTCATTAAAGGAATATTTATCTCCCTGGGTTAAAAACTCATCAGCTTCCTTCATAAGGTTTCTTAATAACTTATATATTTCTTTAGGCTCATCCTTTGTGTAATAATATCCTTTGTCTTCTGATTCACATATCCTTTTTTCTTCTATAAAAAAACTGTTTATTTTATTTAAAGCTTTATACAATGTAGGACACTTTCCTTTAGTCTCTTTTCTTAATTGCATAAACTTACTTTTTAGTAATCTTGCAGTATACATATCTCTTCCCCTATCTACAAGATTATGAGATTCATCGATTAATAAGATATTATCTTTCCCAGCTTCATCTAGAACTCTTCTTAAATACACCCTTGGATCAAATATATAATTATAATCACATATTACTCCATCGCTCCAGTTTATAAGATCTAAAGCTAGTTCAAATGGACATACTTTATACTTTTCTCCAAATTCACAAAGTATTTCCCTGGAAATTGAATATTCACTCATTAATATAGAATATATAACATTTTTCACCTTATCATAATATCCTCTAGCATAAATACAATCATCAGGATTACAACTAACTTTATCATTAATACATATTTTATCCTTAGCAACTAATGTTACTGTCCTATAAATTAAGCCCTTATCTCTAAGTTTCTCTAAGGTTTCTTCTGCAACCTTTCTATTAACATTCTTTGCTGTAAGATAAAAAATTCTTTCCCCAAGTCCTTCCCCAACAGCTTTAATTGCAGGAAAAATTGTAGATACAGTTTTCCCTATTCCTGTAGGTGCTTGTGCAAAAATTTTATTACCTTCTTTTATGGTACTATACCAAGACTTTGCTAATTCCAATTGCCCTTTTCTATACTTAGTAAATGGGAACTGTAAGTTCTTTATGCTCTCATTTCTTTTTTTCTTATGACTATAATCAAGTTCTGCATATTGATGATATAACTTCACCATACTCATGAGAAAATCATATAATTCTTTAATTGAGTAGTTTTTCCTGAAGGACTTTACCTCATTAGTATCAAGATTATAATAGCTTAGCTGTACATATATGTTATCCATATCACGCTCTTTGCATAGCATATATCCATATAGTTTTGCTTGAGCCCAATGCAACACATTATAATCTTCCTCTATCTCATACAAAGGCTTATATGTAGATTTTATCTCCTCTACTATTACATCGTTACCTTCAGTAATAATTCCATCGCATCTTCCTTCTAAATCAAGAATAAATATATCCATGTCAATATTAAGTTTTAAATATACTTCTTTCTCGTAATTTTTATATACTTCAGCATTACTTTTCTGAAGTTTTTGATGAGCTTTTACTCCTTCAATAGCTCTTGCATTAGAAGTAAATCTATTATCTAGACTTCCAGAACTTAAAACAAGTTCTACAAATTCTCGTACAGATTTCTTCAGTACTCTAACCTGCATACAATCAACTCTTCTATCTTTATTATTATTTATAATTTCCTAAAGAATAAAAAAAGGAGAAATATAATTCTCCTATTCTGCATCGTATTCTGTTGCTATCTTTTGAACTAGCTTCTTTATAACGCTAGCTTGTGCTATTAATGATATTACTAATATGAATACTCTAATTCTATCTTCATCTTTCTCTTGAAGCTCAAAATTCCTCATTATTTCATCAAGCTTTTCCTCATCTCCTATTGGATTAGATAAGAATGAATCATAGCTTTCTTTTTGAATCTCTACGAATATCTTATAAGCTGTTTCCCATGAAATTATATCATCATTTCTATCATTTATTTCATTAAAAGCTAAACTAAATACCTTTTTTATTTCTTCTGTCGTTAATACAGGCCTCATATAACTTAATAAAACTAATTGCACTAAATGTAACTTAGTATATCCTCTTTTTTTACCATCCTCAGGTTTAGTAATAACTTCACTCTTTATATAGTTTTGAACGATGTTATTTGTATATTTATCCTCAGTAAACTTATCATTAAGAAAGTCAATTACTTGAGATAAAAATAAATCATATTGTGGTAAATCATTGTATGATATTAAACTATTTTTAGACATCTCTTCTGCCAGAGTCTTTATATAATCTGAATCTATCTTTTTATTCATACTTACTTCCACCTTTAACTTTTATTCTCCAAATATATTATATAGTATGCAAAAACTTATTACAAGTTACTTTTAGCATTATAATATATATTTTTAGTATTTTCATAACTTATGAATTTAATTCATATTATTGTTATTATTCTTTCGACATTATATTATATTAATTCAGCATATTTGACAATTATTAATTAACATTTTTTGTTTATTTTTTTCTCTTTTTTTTTCAATTTTAATTATACGTTTTCTTATTAGTCTCTAAAGGCAAGAGGACAAGCCGTTTGTAAGAAAAATATTTATTTTCATTTTTTAATTGTAAAGTATTGACAATTTATTTTTATGGTAGTATATTCTATTTATAACATACTTTTAGATAGAATTTTGTAATTTATGAAAATAATTTTGATTTTTTGGTTGACTTTAAATTACAATTTTGGTAACATAACATAGTAAAATGTCGAAAGATGCGAAATTAAGGAGGAAAACTTTTATGAAATCAACAGGTGTAGTAAGAAGAGTAGATGAACTAGGAAGAATAGTAATTCCTATAGAATTAAGAAGAACATTAGATATAGCTGAAAAAGACGCTTTAGAAATATACGTTGACGGTGAACAAATTATATTAAAGAAATATGAACCAGCTTGTATTTTCTGTGGCGATGCTAGAGATGTTATAAACTATAAAGGTAAAAACATCTGTAAAAAGTGTTTAGAAGAAATAAGAAACAATAAGTAATAATATAGAGAGATTTCCCCAAAATCTCTCGTTTAGAAAGACCTCTATCCCCAGAGGTCTTTTTTAACGTCTAAGAAAGTGTGAACTTTTTGAGTAGCAAAGCCTTATAGATATAGAACTTCAGTGGTAAAAATATGTTAAGACGTTAAAAATAAAAATTATACTGCCACCACAGAACACCAAAAACAAGTTTTGGAACCTGTGGTATGACTGAAAAAAGTGGCTTCTTCGCTAAAGCGTGGCGAAGCCACTTTTTTATTTAAATATCTGTGGAATACTTATATATCTCTCCCTTAGGAACATTTCTATCTTTAGCAACTAACTTAATTGCATCCTTTTTACTAGAACCATTTTCTATGTAGTATAATATATGCTCTCTTATAGTTAGTTTCTCCCACTTCTTTCTATTCTCTTCCTCTATCATTTCTTGCTGTTTACCCTGAATAACTAAAACGAATTCTCCCTTTATAGTTCTTTCTTCAAAGGTCTTAATAACCTCATCTATACTTCCTCTAACTATCTCTTCATGTAATTTTGTCAATTCTCTACATACAGCTATCTTTCTATTACCCAAGTTATTATATATTAACTCTAACGTTGATAATAACCTATGTGGAGATTCATATATTATTATGGATTCCTTAACATCTTTTATCTCTTCAAGAAGTATTTTTCGTTCTTTAGTTTCTCTTGGAATGAACCCTCTAAAAATAAACTTAGTTGTATCTAGCCCTGAATAAACTAATGCAGTTGTTATTGCCGTAGCTCCTGGTAACACTTCAAATGGAATTTGTTTTTCAATGCACCTACTTACAATAACAGCTCCTGGATCAGATATTCCAGGCGTTCCTGCATCTGTAACTAAGGCTATATTCTCTCCTCTTTCTAATCTATCTATAATTTCTTCACTTTTTCCTTGTTCATTATGTTGATGATAACTAATTAAGGATTTCTTTATTTCAAAATGATTCAATAACTTTAATGATTGTCTAGTATCTTCTGCCGCTATAATATCTACAGATTTTAATACCTCTAAAGCTCTTAAGGTTATATCCTTTAAATTCCCTATTGGTGTAGGAACTAAAAAAAGCTTTCCTATTGTCATTACAATTCACTCCTTCCGTAAATTCTATTTATCTCATCACTATATTCACCATTATCATTGTATACATATAATGATTCTTCCCATTTTAAAAAGCTTCCACCATCCCTTTGCCCTTCAATAAGAACAATATTAGGTGCCTTTTTAGTATTAGGATGAACCATCCTTACTCTCTTTGGCTCTATCTTATACTTTCTCATTAAAACCATTATATCTGCTAATCTTTCTGGTCTATGTACCATATACATCCTTCCATTATCTTTAAGCAATGTCCTAGCAGCCTTAATAACATCTTCTAAAGTACACGCTACTTCATGTCTAGCTATAGCTAACTTGTCTGATGGATTTACTATACCACCGTTATTAATCTTATAGGGAGGATTTACTGTTAACACATCAAATCTTCCAATACTCTTTAAGAAGTCTATATCTTTAAGATCTCTATTATATACTTTTATTTTACCTTCTAATGAATTTAACTTTACACTTCTCTCTGCCATATCAGCTATATCATTTTGTATTTCTAAAGCTGCAACTTCTTCTGGATTATATTTTCCCATTAATAAAAAAGGAATTATACCAGTTCCTGAACATAAATCTATAACTCTATGTTTACTCTTTACTCTTGAAAAATCAGATAATAAAACAGCATCAACACCAAATCTAAAAGCATCTTTCTTTTGAATTAGTTTTAATCCTTTTAATTGTAAATCATCTATGGACTCATCACTTAACACAAGTTTATCTAAATCACTCATCTTAAAACCTCTCTAAAAAAATATCCATATCATTATACATTAATATCAATTTATTCACAAACTAAATTGATAAAGCTGTATTTTAACTATAAACTCTTAACTTTTACATTCTTATGTCTACAAAACAGGTGTTAGGAATATTTACTTTGCTTGTTCCATCGTTACGCTCCAAGTCACATCAAAACAAATATTCTACCGCTCATACTAAAGGTAAGGAAATTATAAAATTATTATCCTTGATTTTATATTTTTTTAATATGAAATTGTAATAATACCTTTGATTTATTACTGATTAAAATTTTATACTTTCCTAGCCATCAAAAAAAGAGAGCAAAACTTTGCCCTCTTTCATACTAATTCAATATTCTTCTAGCTCTCCAGAAACCATACATAGGTATAACTTCTACACTCTTACCTGGTTTAGGTGAATGTATCATCTTACCATCACCTACATAAATACCTACATGGTCAGCATGTGGGAATACTAAGTCTCCAGGTTGTAATTCAGATCTAGAAACTTCCCTTCCTGCATATATTTGATTTTTTGTAGTTCTACCTATATTTACCCCTGCTGCATTTCTATAAACATAAGATGTAAATCCAGAACAGTCAAAGGAATTAGGTCCAGTAGCACCCCAAACATAAGGCTTTCCAATATGCTTGTACGCTTCATTTAATATAGCTGATGCACTACCAGTTACAGTAGAACCATTTCCTCTATTAGGTGCATTAGCTGCAGCTTCTTCTGCTTTTTTCTTCTCAATTAGCTTCTTAGCATTTTCTATTGCGTCTACTACCTCAGAATCTACTATAGGGCTCTTAAGTTGTCCCTTTCTTAAAGCTCTTAATTGAAAAACTGCATTTTCTAAGCTTTGTCTTGAATTACTAGAATCATAACAAATATTAACCAAGCCCTTTACTATTTCTCTTTCAAGGTCTGCTAAGTAAAGTCTATCAAACTCTTTTTGTTCACTTTCTGCTTGATCTATTAACACTTGTTGCTCATCTTTTTTAGCTTCAAAATCTTGTAGTTTCTTTTGTATATCCTCATTTATCTTCTTTATCTCTTCGCCCTTAACTTCTAAAGACTTAACCTTTTCATCAAGTTGTTCTTGCTTTTCTAATAACTCCTCAACAACTTGTTGATCAAGTTTAACTAATCTAGAAGCAGAATCTATCTTAGTTATTAAATCACTAAAGCTTTCTGCTGAGAAAATTAGTGATATGTAGCTAGTTTGTCCACCTGACTTATATAACTCTCTTAATCTTTTACCTAATAGTTCTTCTTGGCCAGCTATATCTTCTTCTGCTTGCTCTATTTCTTTATTTGCATTATCTATTTCTCTATTTATATTTGAAATTTCATTCTTATTACTATTTATCTTCTCTACTAATGGAACTATTTGATTATCTAAAACTTGAATTTGTCTATCGATTTCATTAATTTTTTTAGTTAATTCTTCATACTTCTGTCTAGCTTCCTGTACTTGTCCATTATCAGGAGTAGCACTTACTGCCATAGGCGGTACTATTAATGTAATCGCCATTATACCCGCAACAATTGCAGATAAAACCTTTTTTTTCATTATATGTGGTCGTTTTGACCATCCCTCCCCCCGTATTTTGTTATATTATTTAGAATCACATTTTTTATTATAACATTTCCCTTCACTTGAAACAACGGTAAATGCTTCTAACGACATATTTATACACATAATTATCTGCTAAATACTTTACTTAATATCAATATTCTTCTATATGCACCTAATATTATTTCTTATACTAATATAAAACTTATATTTGACAATATAATAGTATATATATATAATAATATATGTGCTACGGGGTGTGGCGCAGATGGGAGCGCGCGTGGTTTGGGACCATGAGGTCGCAGGTTCGATCCCTGTCACCCCGACCAAATAAAAAAAGCAGACATATGTCTGCTTTTTTTATTTTACTTAATATCTTCTTTATATTCCTCGTCCATACTAGCGGCCTTACATAACGCATACGCCATAACTAAAGTAAATACATAAATACAAATTCCCATAAAAATCATAATACTATCTCCCTTTAAATAACTTATTTAAATAGTATCTGTTAATCCTTTAAATTTATACATTATAATATATGCCTTTAACAAAGTTTTCATTATGTATTTATGTATGAACTAAATAAATATTTTCTACATACTTATTTAATAGGTTAACACCACTTCTGCATCTTTAGTAATACTCTCCTCATATCCTTTGTCATGAGTCTTCATTGCTTAATGAGATAAAAAATAATCTTAATGATTACATATAAATTGTATTATAACTTTTGGGACTAGAGGCGCCTTTAGTTTAATACTTAATTTTCTATAAACATGGGATCATTTTCTCTTTCGTATTCTTCTATAGTTTTTCCTGTATCTTTCATTCTGAACACACCGTTCTGCTTATAGTTTAATTTAAAATGTTTCCATAAAAAGATATAAATACATATTTATATGTTTTTATATTTATATATTCTTATATTTATATCTATGATATTTAAAATATTTAAGTTATTATATAATTATATTTACATACAAGAGGTGAGCAATGTTTACTAATATAAAAGGAGCCATATTTGATTTGGATGGAACTTTAGTTGATTCTATGTGGATATGGGAGCAAATAGATATAGATTACTTGAATGAAAAAGGATATGAAATGCCTCAAAATTTAAAAGATGAAATAAATCATTTAAGTTTTCAAGAAACAGCTGTTTATTTTAAAAATAGATTTCATCTAACTGATTCATTAGATGAAATAATGGATACATGGCATAATATGGCTTATAAACATTATTTAGAAGATGTCTACTTAAAAGAAGGTGTATTAGAATTACTTACACACCTAAAAGATAAGGGTATAAAAATTGGACTAGCTACAAGCAATTCCTATCCTCTATTAGAAGCCGTATTAAAAAAGAGAGATATTTATAATCTTTTTGATGCAATAGTTACAACAGAAGAAGCAAAAAAAAGCAAGTCTAATCCTGATGTATATTTAATGGCCGCCACTAGACTTGATGTAAAGCCATCAGAGTGTATTGTCTTTGAAGATATAATAGAAGCTGTTAGAGGAGCTAAATTAGCCAATATGAAAGTCATAGCAGTATATGATAAAGCAGCAGCGTATCAAAAACAGGATTTAATAGAGACTGCTGACAAATATATAATGAACTTTAAAGAATTATTATAAAAAGAAGCCCTATGCATTAGGGCTTCTTCAATTATTTTCTATCTACTCCATACTTGCTTTCTAATTCAAGTACCATATCAACATATTTCTTTTGTTGTGCTTGTTGCATTAATTGATTAGCTACCATATCTTTAACTTCATCAAAAGACTTTTCTTTAGGTTCATTCTTTTTCTCAACTAATATTAAGTGATATCCAAATTGAGTTTGCACTGGATCAGTTACCTTACCCACTTCAGAAGAAAAAGCCATATTTTCAAATTCTGGCACCATCATCCCTCTTCCAAATTCACCTAGGTTTCCACCTTCTTCTTTTGAAGGACATGAAGAATATTTAGCTGCAGCATCTTCAAAAGATATCGAACCATTATCTATCTCTTCCTTTATTTTCTTAGCTGCCTCTTCACTTTCAACTAAAATATGTTTAGCTGATACTGTTTCTTTATCCATAAATTGTTCTTTATTATCTTCATAGAATTTCTTAACTTCTTCTTCTGTAACAGTTACATCAGAAAGAATCTTTTGAACTGACATTTGAGTTAAAAGTTCTTTTGCTAGGCTATTTAATGTATTTTTATACTCATCAGTATTATCTAATCCTATTTCATTACCAAACTTATTAAATAATTCAAAAGCTATAGTTTGTTCTAATAACTCTTTTCTACCTCTTTCTGTATTTAAATACATTCTTCTATCTTCTGGATACTTATTTATTATATCCTCTAAATCTTTTTGTGTAATTTCATTTCCTGCAACTACTGCTAATACCTTATTTTCCATCATTCGTCTCCTTTATTAAAAATTTAGGGTTAATTACATTTTATCAGTATTATTTGTTTATAACAACTTAATTATTTATACTCCTAACATTCTTCTTGATAAATAATAATTATTATTATATAATATATTTTAATTAAATGGAGGTAGATAAATATGTTAAAAATAGGTGAATTAGCCCCAGATTTTGAACTTATGGGATCTGATAATAAGCAACATAAACTTAGTGAGTATAGAGGTAAAAAAGTTATTCTTTATTTTTATCCAAAGGACAATACTCCTGGTTGTACAACTGAAGCCTGTGACTTTAGGGATAACCATACTATAATTAATGATAAAAATGCTATAGTTATAGGAATTAGTAAAGACACATTAGCTGCTCATGATAAATTTATTAAGAAATTTGAATTGCCTTTTATTCTTTTAAGTGATGAAGAAAAAGTAGTATGCTCATTATATGACGTTATAAAGGAAAAGAATATGTATGGAAAAAAGGTACTAGGAATTGAAAGAAGTACATTTATAATTGATGAGAATGGTATCTTAACCCATGAATTTAGAAAAGTAAAAGTAAAAGGACATATAGAATCTATTTTAGAAATTTTATAGAAATAAAAAAGCACTAACATTTGTTAGTGCTTTTTCCTGGTGGCTCGACCAGGAATCGAACCAGGGACACGAGGATTTTCAGTCCTCTGCTCTACCGACTGAGCTATCGAGCCA
>NZ_JADPAA010000027.1:0-14951 GCF_015669365.1 Clostridium sp. 1001283B150210_160208_E6
ACAACTTGATTTCTCAAGTTTACTCGTAAAAAAGAATTGCTGGTTTTTAACTTTATATTCTGTTCAATTTTCAAAGACCAATTTGTGTGTCGCACTCAAGCGACTTGCTTATCTTAACACCCTCAACTTCATCTTGTCAACAACTTTTTTTATCTTTTGTTGCGACCTCTTTCGCTGAGGAACGAGACTTATAATATCATCTATATTCCCCTCATTATTATATGAAAATATAATTATAATAAGTTTATCTATAAATCCCTTTATATATTACAATAATACTCTATTTTTCTTATATAGACACACTAGGGTTAGTTTGTAATATATTATAAGAGAACTAATTCTATAAAAACCCATAAAAATCCTATATAGCTAGAAATTAGACCAAAGAATGATAGTAATAAAAAAGGTAAAGTGGATATTTATTTTGCTTGTTCTGTCGCAAGCTCCAAGTCACAAAAAAATAAATATCTATTGCCTCCGTACTTAAGATGGTAGCAACATTGAAAAGTCCTAGATATATTTTTAAAAAGATATGGTGTAGAACATAAAAAATCTCATGCTCTTAGGCACACTTATGCTACTTTGCAATTTGAAAATGGAAGACCACTTTTAACAGTTTCTAAATTGTTAGGACATAGCAGCATAGATATAACATCCGATACTTATGTTCACATTTTGAAGAAGGAAAAAGAAAAAGCTCTAGATACTTTAAGCCTTTTAAACTTGTAAACAGATATACACAATTATAATTATGGTGTAAAAATGGTGTATAAATGATAGTTTCGCTACAAAATTCAAGCAAATAAAAAAAGCTCTCTAACCCTTGATTTAACTAGGATAGAGAGTTGAATGGTAGTCCCTAGGGGAATCGAACCCCTGATTCCACCGTGAGAGGGTGGCGTCTTAACCTCTTGACCAAGGGACCAAAGACATTTGTTATTATATCACACTTTTCCCAAATTTATAATTAGCTTTCCAAACAAATCCATCCGTTTTTCTGGTTTTTTATATAATTTACTCCTTTTTCCTTTATTTCTCTTTATCTTATGATTTAATTTTTACCATCTACTTTGGTAATGAATTTTCTCACTACCTCTTCATACTTTTCTCTATTTGCTCCATAGCACTCCATATGATCTGCATCTTCAACCAAATATAATATATCTTCCTTATTACCTCTTTTATTATACATACCTTCTGCCATAGTATAAGGAACTAACTTATCCTTTTTTCCATGGATAAATAGAATTGGCTTATTAGACTTCTCTATTTCTTTTAAGGGATTAACTTCATCCATATCAAAGTTACATCTATGTTTAATCTTTTTTCTTAATAACCAATACACAGGTTTAAAAGGAATGTATCTTTGTTTATCAAACTCATGCTTTATTTCTTCTTTTCCATTAGAAAAACCACAGTCATCAATGATAAATTTCACCTTATCATTATTAACCCCACACATTAATACAGTTGCTCCTCCTAATGATTGTCCATGAAGACCTATATATAAATCTTCTCCTTTTTTATCTTCTAAATACTTAATCCACCTATCTATATCATTCTTTTCATAATATCCATAGGTAGGATACTCTCCTTCACTTCCACCATGTGCTCTTTGATCCACTAAAAGAACATTAAACCCTTCATTTAGAAACAATCTAGTAAAAGGCATATGAATATGATAATTAGCACTATATCCATGAACAAGTATCATATATTTATTATTCTTATATTTTTCAACAAGATACCCCTTTAATTTATATCCCTCTGAGGATTTAATTTCTATATTAAAAATATCTTCCTCATTATAAATTTCCTCATCTAAAATTCCTTTATCTTTTAAATATAAAAACGCCTCTTCTTTATTCTTCCTATGTTTCAAAAATATCCTTTTAAAAGCTAGTTCTGAAGAGTAGTGTAAAAATATAACTCCAAAGATAAGTATCAAAATAATTAAGCTAACAATTGCCACCATACTTTTACCTCCCTATCATTTGTTTTTATAAATTATACTAAAAATAAAAAAGAGTAGCTATAACTTTTCTTGCTACTCTCTCTTATTTAATAGATGAACACATTTTTTCCCCTTCCAATTAACCTTGTAATTTTTCTGCTAAAAGCTTTAATTCTTCAAGTGTTAATTTTGCTAAGTAAGGTCTAGATATTTCATTTCCCTCTTGAATCTCACCTCTTCCAAGCTTAAGAATTGTACTTATGTACATTTCTCTATAGTCTCTCACTGCCATAAAGATTCACCCCCTTTTATCAGCTGTTTTTCATTATATTTTATATATTATGCTATCCCCAAATAATGATTACAACTTTTATATATAATATTTTTATATTATATCACAATAATGTAAATTTTCAAAATATTTGGTTAAAATAATAAGAGAGGAACCCCTCTCTTATTTTCCATCTAAATATGAAACTGCACTTAATGAAGCAATATTTCCTTCACCAGCAGCTTTTATGTACTGATATGGCTTACCAACGCAATCTCCAGCTGCAAAGCATCCTTTAAGATTTGTTTTCATAAGTCTATCAACCTTTATATGACCTTCCTCTTCTTGAAGTCCTGGTACTAATTGTGATGGAGATATAGCATCCTTTAATAAGAATACCCCATCTGTTTCTATTTCTCTTGATTTAAATAGAAGCTTAGAAACCTTATTTTCTCCAACAATCTCAGTTGGTCTATCTTCAACTAACTCTATTGAATCATTTAATTTATAATCACCTTTATACAATGGAATATAATAAACCTTACTTGCAAGTTCACTTACATAGTTAGCTTCATGTTCTCCTTCTTCATTAGAAGATATTATACATACTGTTTTTCCTTTATATAAAGGAGCATCACAAGTTGCACAATACCCTACACCTTTACCTAAGAATTCTAACTCTCCTTTTAAAGGCTTTGAGAACTCTACTCCTGTTGCTAAAATTATTGATTTAGCTTCGTACATTTTATCATTTGCCATTAAAGTGAAATATTCCCCCATAGAATAAACATTATTTATTCTTTCTTCAGTAATTTCTATTCCCATAGAGCTTATATGCTCTCTAAAAGCTTCTCCAAGCTTACTTCCTGTAGAATTAGGGAATCCTAAATAGTTATTTATTTTTGGTGCTCTTTGTACCTTTGAGCTAAGATTTCTTGTACCAAATAATATAAATGATTTATTTCTTATCTTAGCATTAAGGGCCGCTGATAATCCAGCAGGCCCACTACCTATAATTGCTATATCGTATCTATCCATTAGAAATTAAAGAACCTCTTCTATAGCTTCCTTTAATACATCCTTTGGCATAAATCCTACTTTAGTTTCAACTTCAGCACCATCTTTGAATATTTTTATTGTAGGTATACTTTGAACGCCATACTTTGTAGCTGTTTCTGGACTTTCATCAACATCAATCTTTAACACCTTAACTTCTGCCATTTCTGAAGCAACCTCTTCTAAAACAGGTGCTAACATCTTACAAGGTGCACACCAAGTTGCAAAGAAATCAACAACTACTACTCCTTTTGCATTAAGTACTTCTTCATTAAAATTACTATCATTAATATGGTTTACCATTTTATTACCTCCTTATACCCCTTAGGGGTATGATTCATTTTCTTTATTGTATCCCACTTTATGTCATATGTCAACTATAAGCCTATACTTATTCTGCTATATTTACATCCTTTTTATTCTTTCTATCTATTTTATTTAATTCTCTACATTCGAAGCAAATACACCATTCCTCTCCTGTATCATCATTTCTTTGAAAAAAGAAATCTTTACCTTCACTATCCTTTTTTCCATGAAATCTTTTTCCGCAAAAACTACAAACAAGAGTCAAAAAATTATTTAGCTCTCCTGATGAAATATCTCTAATCAAAACTTCCACCTTCTTCAATATAAATTTCTTTATATTAAATTCTATTTTAATATGCTTTTATTATTACAAAATTTAAAGAGGATATATGAAATAATAATCCTTCATATATCCTCTTACTTAATTTAATTATGCACAAACTTATTTAATTCCTTATATACACCCTCTATATTCATTAACTCTTCGTGAGTTCCTCTTTCTTCAATACCTTTATCTGTAAGAACTATAATTTCATCTGCATTCCTAATTGTAGAAAGCCTATGAGCAACTACTATAGTTGTCCTTCCTTTGGCTAATTCATCAAGTGACTTCTTAATATAATACTCTGTAGTATTATCTAGTGCAGATGTTGCTTCATCTAAAATAAGTATTGGAGGATTTTTTAAGAATACTCTTGCAATAGATATTCTTTGCTTTTGTCCACCTGAAAGTTTAACTCCTCTTTCTCCAATATAAGTATCATATCCATCTTCTAAATTCATAATGAAATCATGCATATTAGCTTTTCTTGCTGCTTCATATACCTCTTCATCACTAGCTTCCATATTACCATATCTTATATTATCCTTTATTGTACCAGTAAATAAGAACACGTCCTGTTGAACTATACCAATATTTTCTCTTAAAGAACTTAAAGTAACATCATAAATACTCTTATCATCTATTAAGATATCACCTTGATCTATATCATAAAACCTTGGAATAAGATTACAGAAGGTTGTCTTACCTCCACCTGAAGGGCCAACAAGAGCTAAAGTTTTTCCAGCTTCTATATCTATTGATAATCCATTTAGAATCTGATTATCTTCATAACTAAAGTAAGTGTCCTTAAATGTTATCTTACCTTTTACATTCTTTAATTCAATTGCATTCTTCTTTTCCTTTTCTCTATCCTCTGCAAGTATCTCAACATATCTTTGGAATCCTGTCATACCACTTTGGAATTGCTCCATAAAGTTAATAAGCTTCTTAATTGGGTCCATAAACACCTTAATATATAAAAGATACGCTGTAAAATCTCCTACAGTAATATTGCCGTTAAAAGTATATATTCCTCCGGCAATTAAAACTACATAATTAAGAATATCTAATGAAAAGTTAGCCCCCGAGAAGTATTGAGCCATTATTTTATATGCACCTTCTCTTGCATTCATAAAGCTCTTATTTCCCTCTTCAAACTTTTCTTCCTCATAATCATGTGTTACAAAGGCTTTTGATACTCTTATACCACTAATGCTATTTTCAAGTCCTGCATTTACCTTACCAGTTTCTACTCTAGTTTTTAAGAAAGCTCTATTCATTCTCTTTCTTTGATACATTGTAAATATAACTATTATAGGAATAAATGCAAATATAATTAAGGTTAAAGTTAAATTTATACTACTTAAAACTATAAATGATCCAATTAGCATTACTATTGATATAAACAAATCTTCAGGACCATGGTGTGCAAGCTCTGAAATATCTTGTAGGTCATTTATAATTCTTGACATAATGTCACCAGTCTTTGTGTTATCAAAGTATATATTAGGTAATTTTTGAAGATGATTAAATACTTTTCTTCTCATATCCCCTTGCATTCTTACACCAACAACATGTCCTTGATACTGCATAAAGTATCCACAGCCTGCTTTAATTAAGAATAAAATAATTAAAGTCACTGCAAATACTCCTATCACCCTTAGTTCTCCATGATTTGTAGCATTGTCCACTATTTCTCTTGTCATCATTGGATAAACTAAGTCTATGGCAGCTGCTAATGATGCTGCCAATAAATCTAATATAAACAGCTTTTTATATGGCTTATAAAATCTAATAAACTTTTTAAACATTTCTCCTCCTTAGTTTCAACAATTACTATATTAATTTTATTATTTCCTGCTTACTCTCTAATAAATTCTCCTTAAATATTCCCTTTATATTAAATGGCTTTCCACCTAATACATAAATTACACCATTCATAAAAATAGCCTCGTCCACATCATGTGTAACAAATATAACTAATCTATTTTCTTTATTGAATATTTCTTTAAGTTCGCTCATTATTGAATATTTAGTTTTATAATCAAGGGACTTAAAAGGCTCATCCATTAAAATTACTTTTGAAGGCTTTAAAAGAGCTCTTGCTATATTAACTCTTTGCTTCATACCTCCACTTATTTTTTCAGGATAATCATTTTCAATGCCTGAAATATGTAATAAGCCAAAGATTTCCTTTAATCTCTTTTCTCCCTCTTCTTTATTAAAATAATTATAAAGAAATAGCTCCATATTTTTCTTTATAGTAAGCCAAGATATAAGTCTATCCTCTTGAAATATATAACTTATATCTTCATTATTTACTCCAATTATTTCTCCACTATCTTTAGAAGACAAACCGGCAATAATATTTAAAAGTGTACTTTTACCTCCACCGGAAGCTCCAATAATACAATTTATCTTATCTTTACTAAATTCAATATTAAAATTTTCATATATCCCATTTTCATCAAAGCTTTTGCACAAGTTTTTAATAATTAAATCACTCATATTTTCCCCTCTCACTTCCATTTATTAACCTTGGATATAAGTACCTTATTAGCCCATTCAAAAATCATTGAAATTATTGCTATTAGAACAATCCAAGCAAAAATTGATGTGGTATCAAAATTCATTTTTGATAATTGAATGGCTGAACCTATACCATATTTAGGTTGTCCGTGTACTTCTCCTGCAACAACAACCTTAAAAGCTAAAGAGAAAGATGATATTAAGATATTCATTATATAAAACACTATTATTGGAATATATATTTTTTTAATTTTTTCTATAGTAGAAACTCTATATATTTTACACATATCCACTATTTTATTGTCTATTCCATTTAATGAATTAATTATGCCTTCATATAAGATAGGAAACACTATAGCAAATCCCACTACAAATGGAGCCTTATCCTTATTAAACCAAATTAAGGCTAATACCACTAAAACCATTGTTGGAATAGTCTTACCTATTGCATTTAAAGGACTTAAAAAATTTCTAAAGAAGGGGTACTGTTTTGAAAGCACCCCTAAGATAATAGCTAATACTAAAGCTATTGAAAAACTAATTAAAGTTCTATATAAACTACTTATTACATTCTGGAAAAAATCAGCACTCCATATTATATCCCCCATGGAAACTAGTACTTCCTCAATTCTTGGAAGATATATATTATTATTAATTTTTACAGCTATTATCTCCCATAGAATTAATAGCACAAAACAAGCCAATAACCTTTGACTTCTATTTTTCCATGAATACTCCTTCATCTGGAACCTTTCCTCCTATTGTCTTAGGATCAAATTCGTTTAGTTTATTAAAATAATTTATATACTCTTTAGATGTACCTTTTATTGGTGCAAATTTTATATTACCCTTTTCTATAGCCTTAGGAATAATTGCTTTATTTGCTGAAACTCCAATTTCTTCGCAATATGCTGCTAAAGTTTCACCATCTTCATTTGCAAAATTACAACTATTTTCAACTTCCTTTAAGAACTTCTCCACAAATTTATTATCATTATCTATAAGTTCTTTTTTAACTATAATTGTAGCTTGTGGAAAACCATATTCTGAATTATTAAGAGTTTTCCACTCTTTATTAAAATCCATTATTACATTAATATCAGACTTCTTTGATAAAACTTGGGAAAGTGCTGGTTCTGGAATTACTGCATATTTTGTCTTTCCAGCTAGTATAGTTGGTGCTAATTCTGTAACTCCATTTACATATGAAAAATTAAAATCTTTATCTGGATCGTATCCCTTATCCTTTAAAACTGTTCTTGTAACAATATCAGGTGTTAAGACCTTTCCTATATTGTAAATCTCTTGTCCCTTAAGTTGATCTAAAGTTTTTTCCCCATCTGCTGATATTAAATAGAATGCTCCCCATCCTGTAGTACCAACAATTTGGTATCCTGCATTTTTATTATATTGAGTAGCTGCTACATTTGAAGGTACAACTGCTATATCAGCTTCCCCCTTAAGTACAGATGTAACTATATTTTCAGAAGTTTTTTCAATTGTGTAATTAAGATTATACCCCTTCACAACTTCTGGTTTTTCTTTAATCATTTTAGCTAAGGCCATACTTGGTAAGCCATCAGGAATAACAACTTTAACTTCCTTAGTTTCCTTAGGCTCTGAACCTGAACATCCAGCAAACAATCCTAAAGAAAATAATGCTACCATAATTACTGCTAATTTCTTTTTCATTCTTTATTCCCCCTTTTTTTATTTCTCTCATTTTATATTACTACAATATGCAAAAAATTCCTACCCACTTTCCATATTTATTAATAATGATTATCCATTACATTCAAATTATTAACTTTACTAAACTTATACTTTTCTCCCTTTTTTCCCATAGAAATTTCATTGCACACCGAACTTATTTACCATAATTGTACAGTAAAATTATTTAAAGTATCACTTTGATTATTGCATCCAACCTACTTAGATTCTAGCTATGTACTTTAGAATAAATAAAGAAATATAATATAAGTGTAAAGAATTTCATTGTAGGAGGAGAAGTCTAATGATATTTTTATTAAAAGTACTTGCTTTTTCTTTTATTATTACAGGATTTATTGCAATGGTTTCTAATCTTTATTTAGGAAGATCTGAACTAGTTAGTCTATACAAATCACTACAAGATAATGTAAATATAAAAAGATTATCACAATATGAAGGAAGTTTTGGCATTATATTCGGTACATTGTTATTATTACTATTATACAGCTCATATAATATGAGAATTTTATTCTTTATTCCTTTATGTTTGCTAACATTAATCTATATTCCACTTAGAACTAAACTTATGGCAGATAATAGATAAAAAAATGAGATAGATATTTATTTTGCTTGTTCCGTCGCAAGCTCCAAGTCACAGAAAAATAAATATCTATTCCCTTAGTACTAAAGGTAAGAAAAAAAGGAATCAATTTTGATTCCTTTTTTATTCTTTATGAAATTATATTTATTATTAAATTGTGGATAACTTCAACAATTTAGCGATACATTAGTTCATTTCTTCCTAAAGAATAAAAAATAAAATATATGCCCCTGCAATATTTTCCTCAGGCAAGCTTCGGAAATGCAGATGGGCGAAAAAAATCGACGGCTCCACAGTCGCCTTGGCGATTTTTTTATCTATAAATATCTACAATTAATCCTTGAATTTCATCTATTGTGGCAGCTACACTCATATTTTCCTTTTCTTCACCTAATACAGCTTGAGTTAACTCCTCTAATTTTTCATCTACAGTATCTACTGTAATAAAATATTGAGTTTGCCAAAAGCTAATATCCTTTTGGGTATCATACATAAATTGAAGAACTGATTCTAGGTATTCTTTAATCATTTTTTTATAAAGTCTAACATCGGCATAGGTTTTAGTAATAACCAACCTATTACCCTTTTTCTTTATATCATCCACCATCTTCTTTAATTGTTCTTCTGATTTTCTTTCCTTAGCTTGATTAAAGCTTTGAGAAAAATCTTTTCTATTTGAAACAGTCTTTCTTTCTTCCCTATTAATTGTGCCTCGTGTAACTCTTCCTATTTCCATGTTATCATCCTTCCTGTGACTAATTATATCAAAAAAACACATAACCTACTACCATTCATGTTATAATATCACTCGCACTTTTCGATTAAAATGTATATAATAAAACTTATGCTAACTAAAACTATTATTCAAAGGAGATTATAATGAAATCATTTAAAGAATTAGGACTAAATGAAAATATAATAAATGGGTTAAATAAACAAGGAATTGAAACCCCAACTGAAATTCAATCCCTATCTATTTCAGATATATTAGATGGAAGGGACGTTATAGGTGAAGCTCATACAGGAAGTGGTAAAACACTAGCCTTTCTTGCTCCACTTTTTCAAAAAATTGATGAAAGTAAAAGAGAGATGCAAGTGCTTATTCTAGCTCCAACTCATGAACTAGTAATGCAAATTAATAATCAAATAAAATTACTTAGTACAAATTCAGAAAAAGCTGTTACTTCTCTAAATATTATTGGTGATGTTAATATAGATAAACAAATCAAGAAACTAAAAGAAGTAAAACCCCATATAATAGTAGGTACTCCTGGTAGAGTATTGGATTTAATGAATAAAAAGAAAATTGCATCTCATCAAATTAAAACCATTGTTATTGATGAAGGGGATAACCTTTTAGATAACACTAGTTCAAACTTTGTTAAAGACATAGTAAAGAAAACAATGAGAGATAGACAACTTCTAATTTTTTCAGCTACTATTAGCAATAAGACCTTAAGTACTGCAAAGGAACTTATGAAGGACCCTATTATATATAAAAATAAACAACAAGTTTCCTTAAATCCAAATATAGAACATTACTATATAGAAGTTGATCAAAGAGAAAAGGTTGAGGTACTAAGAAAATTATTATCTGCAGTGAACCCTGAGAAGGCATTAGTTTTTGTTAATAAATCTTTTGATATTAATATAGTTAAGGATAAATTAAATTATCATAACAAATCAGCTTTTGCTATGCATAACAGATTAACAAAAGAAGAAAGACAAAATGCTTTAGAGAGTTTTAGAAATGGTAAGATAAATATTTTAATTTCTTCTGATATGACTGCAAGAGGTTTAGATATTGATAATATAACTCACATTATAAACCTAGACTTCCCTAAAAATTCAGAAGAGTATTTACATAGAGCTGGTAGAACGGCTAGAGGAAATAATTCTGGAATAACTATCTCTTTAGTAACTCCAAAGGAAAAAGGTGCTATAAGAATATACGAAAGAGATTTCAAAATTAAAATTCAAAAGAAAAATCTATCTTATGGAAAACTAATTTAATTAATGATAAGAGGCTGTGATTTATTTCAGCCTCTTATTTTTTTCATAACAATATATATTTATATAAATACATATTGTTATATTTATGACTCCCTCTAAGAATTTTTATAATAAAAGAATTTTTAAAATATATATTATTTATATTATTAATATAACTAAACACCCAACTTCATTCCAATTTCTATTTTTCCTTTTTATTACTTTACCGCTATAATATTCTTATCAGTCTTATCTATTAGTTTCCATCTATTATAAAGGATAAATTATTTATCTTGACTATATACTAATAGTATTGACAGAAATTATTATCGAGGTGATATATATGTGGTTTGATAAAGACTCTACTGATGTAATTAAAGAATTAAATTCAGATTCTTTAAATGGACTAACCTCTGAAGAAGCAAAAATAAGATTACAAAAGAATGGTGAAAACAAATTAGCTAGCAAGAAAAAGAAAACCATGGTGCAATTATTCCTAGCACAATTAAATGATGCTATGATTTATATTTTAATTGCTGCTGCAGTTATCTCTGGAATAATGGGTGAAATAAGTGATTCCATTATAATCCTTATAGTTATTTTAATTAATGCTACAATTGGAGTTGTTCAAGAATCAAAAGCTGAGAAAGCTCTTGAAGCCCTTAAAGAATTAAGTACACCTAAAGCATTAGTAAAAAGAAATGGTGAGTTGATAGAAATACCATCTGAAGAAGTTGTAACTGGAGATATTGTAATAATTGATGCTGGAAGATACATTCCTGCTGATTTAAGATTAATAGAAACAGCCAACCTTCAAATTGAAGAATCAGCTTTTACAGGTGAATCTGTTCCAGCAGAAAAGGATGCAAAGATAGTACTTGAAGATGAAAAAGCCCCTGTAGGAGATAGAGTTAATATGGCATATATGTCCACCTTAGCTACCTATGGACGTGGTACTGGTATTGTAGTTGCAACAGGAATGGATACTGAAATAGGAAAAATTGCAAAAATGTTAGATGATGAAGAAGAAGAATCTACTCCTCTTCAAAAGCGTTTAGCACAACTTGGTAAAATTCTTGGTTTTGCAGCCATTGGAATATGCGTAATCATCTTTATTTTATCTATGTTCCAAGGAAGAGATTGGTTTGAAATGTTATTAACTGCAATTTCATTAGCAGTAGCTGCAATTCCTGAAGGACTTCCAGCAATAGTTGCTATAGTTTTAGCTCTTGGCGTACAAAGAATGATAAAACACAATGCCATAGTAAAAAAGCTACCTGCTGTTGAAACTCTAGGATCAGTAAGTATTATATGTTCTGATAAAACAGGAACTCTTACAATAAATCAAATGACTGTTAAGAAGATATATATAAATGATTCTCTTGTACCTATAGATAACATAGATATTAAAGATAATTCAACAGAGCTTTTAGTTGAAGCAATGGTTTTATGTAATGATGCTACTTCTAACGAAACTTCTAAAACTGGAGATCCTACTGAAATAGCATTACTTGATGTAGGTAATAAAGTTAATCTCTTTAAAGATTCATTAAACGAAGAGCATAAAAGAGTTGATGAGATACCTTTTGATTCTGATAGAAAGTTAATGACTACTGTAAATGCTTATGAAAATAAATTTAAAGTATATACAAAGGGTGCTATAGACTCCCTATTTAAAATATGTAATAAAGTTCTTATAAATGGTGAAATAGTACCTCTTACAGAAGAAAAGAAAAAGGAACTTTTAGATGCATCAAACTCTATGAGTGATACAGCATTAAGAGTTTTAGGTGCTTCTTACAAAGAAATTGATAATAAAAACGTACCTATAGACAGCCTAGAAAAAGACCAAATCTTTATAGGTCTTATGGGTATGATAGACCCACCAAGAGAAGAAGTAAAAGCTTCAATAGTTGAATGTAAAAAAGCAGGTATAATCCCAATTATGATTACAGGAGACCATAAAAACACAGCTTTTGCAATTGGTAACGAATTAGGAATGGCAGATAATATAAATCAATGTATGTCTGGTAGCGAAATTGATAATTATAGCCAGGAGGAATTTAATAAAATAGTAAATAATTATAGAATTTTTGCTAGGGTTTCTCCAGAGCATAAAGTAAAAATCGTAAAAGCTTTTAAGTCTCACGGAAATATAGTTTCAATGACTGGAGATGGGGTAAATGATGCTCCTTCCCTAAAAGCAGCAGATATAGGTGTGGCTATGGGAATTACAGGTACAGATGTTGCTAAAGGCGCTGCAGATATGATACTAACTGATGATAACTTCTCTACTATTGTAAATGCAGTGGAAGAAGGTAGAAACATTTACAACAATATTAAAAAAGCTATTATATTCCTACTTTCTTGTAACTTAGGTGAAATAGTTGCCTTGTTTGTTGCTATATTACTTAATTGGAATACTCCACTTTTACCTATTCATATTCTATGGGTAAACTTAATTACAGATAGTTTTCCAGCCCTATCACTAGGAGTAGACCCTAAAGACTCTTCTGTTATGGAAGAGCAACCAAGAAGTCCTAAAGAAAGCTTATTTGCTGGCCATATGGGAATATACCTAGCAGTCAACGGGTTATTAATTGGTATTCTAACACTTTTTGCTTTTAAGCTTGGAGAGAGAATTTATCCAAATTCATTAATGCATGCTCAAACAATGGCTTTTGTAGTGCTTAGTGTATCTCAATTATTTTTCTCTTTAAATATGAGAAGTACTAAAAAATCAATTTTTTCAGTAGGTTTATTTACTAATAAATATTTAATTGCATCTATAGCCTTCGGTATATTAATACAATTTGCTGTAATAACAATACCTTTCTTAGCAGGTGTATTTAAAGTTTATGCATTAACATTAAATGATTGGATTCTAGTAATATTAATTTCACTAGTTCCATTAGTAATTAATGAAATATTAAAGATATTCCTAAGAATGAAAAAGAATAAATAATAATAAATGCTGTATCAAACTAATGTTGATACAGCATTTTTCTAAAAATTCTTAAAGGCTTCAGCATATTCTACTATTCCTTTTACATTATCAAAATATCCTTTTTTAATGTCCTTAACCATATAGTTATCTTCCGGTACATCAAAGGGTGCTTTTACATCATAAATCCAAGCTGGTTTAAATCCATACTTTTCAAAAATACTTTTATACCCTAGAACAACTATTCCTTTATAACCAAGCTTATTAGCCTTAGTAAATGCCCTTTTTATCATTTTACTTCCTATTTTTTCATTTCTGTACTCTGGTAATACTGCAAATGGTGCTATTGCTAAGGCTTTATTAGTATCTTCCCCATTTATTATATTAACTTCTGTACATAAAATATATCCAACAATCTTATTATCTACTTTTGCTACTATAGATAGTTCTGGGATATAATTTTCTGATTTTCTTAAAGCCTCTACTAACTCATGCTCTTTTTTATCGCTATATTCGACATCTTCAAAAGCTTTAATTAGCATTTCTATAATCTCTGTTCCATCCCCTACTTTTTCTTTGCCAATACTTAAAGTCATTATTATCTCTCCCTAATTAACATTTCCTTTACTTTTCGACTTTTTTATTTAATACTAAACATGTTTTTTAAATTTTTACAAACAATAAATATAATTTATTAAGAAAGGAGTATTGTTTATGAAAGAAATTGTATTTGCAGGGGGATGTTTTTGGGGCGTTGAAGAATTCTTTTCTAGAATAAATGGAGTAACAAAAACAGAAGTTGGTTATGCAAATGGTAATATAAAAAATCCTACCTATGAACTTGTTTGTAAAACAGATACAGGATTTGCTGAAGCAGTATATATTCTATATGATGAATCTAAGGTTAAATTAGATTATCTTATTGATAAATACTTTTCTATAATTGACCCTACTTCCTTAAATAAACAAGGTAATGATAAAGGAAAACAATATAGGACTGGAATATATTATTTAGATAGAGATGATCTAAACATAATAAATAGTAAAATTTTAGAAGAAGCAAAAAAATATGATAAAAAAATAGTAGTCGAGGTAGAACCATTAAAAAATTACTATCCTGCTGAAGAATATCACCAAAAGTATTTAAAGAAAAATCCCTTTGGCTATTGCCATATAAAATTAGAATAAAAAGGGGCTGTATCAGATTAAGGTTTTTACCTTAGGCTGATATAGCCTTATTTTTATAATTTTAAATTTTATTCATAA
>NZ_JADPAA010000028.1:0-8954 GCF_015669365.1 Clostridium sp. 1001283B150210_160208_E6
CGAACAGGAAAGTTAAGCTCTATAGCGCCGATGGTACTGCATGGGAGACTGTGTGGGAGAGTAGGACGTTGCCAAGTTATAAAAAGAATAGCAATAGCTATTCTTTTTTTGTTATATAAATTTATATAAAATAGGAAAAGGGATATGTTTTATACATATCTCTTTTAATTTATAACGATTGCAAATGATAAATCCCTATTTATTTAAAGTTTATTAATAAGTTTTCTTCTTTTTGAATACTATGTAAAGAACAGTACTAAAAAAGGAGGATTACGAATGGAGAATAATGAAATTTATATGTTTCATAAGGGAATGAATTATAAATCCTATAAATTATTGGGGGCTCATGTATGTGAATGTAATGGGATTAAAGGAATTCAATTCACAACTTGGGCACCTAATGCACAAGAAATGTGGATAGTTGGAGATTTTAATAATTTTTATGTGGATAACAAATATAAAATGAAACAAATATCTAAGGATGGATTATGGAGTAGATTTTTACCTAAGTTAGAAGAAGGTATTAAGTATAAATATGCTATAAAGACAATGGATAATAAAATTGTTTTTAAGGCTGATCCTTATGCTATATGTTCTGAAGTAAGACCTAATACAGCATCAATTGCATATAGGCCTAAAGAATACATATGGTCAGATAATAATTGGATTGAAGAAAAAAGAAAAAAGGATATATATAATACTGCTATTAATATATATGAAATTCATTTAGGATCTTGGAAAAGAAATAACAATGAGTTTTTAACATATGAAGAATTAAGTGAAGTGTTGCCAAACTATTTGACAGAAATGGGTTATAACTATGTTGAAATTATGCCTTTGTGCGAACATCCTCTTGATGCATCTTGGGGTTATCAATGTACAGGATATTATTCATTAACAACTAGATACGGAAATATTGAAGGTTTTAAAAGGTTAGTTGATAAATTACATCAAAATAATATTGGAGTTATTTTAGATTGGGTACCAGGTCATTTTTGTAAAGATGCACATGGCTTATATATGTTTGATGGAAGTCCAACTTATGAATATAAGGAGTATTGGAAAGCTGATAATAAAGGCTGGGGAACTTTTAATTTTGATTTAGGTAGGCCAGAGGTAAAAAGTTTCCTTATATCAAATGCTATGTATTGGATAAATGAATTTCATATAGACGGATTAAGAGTGGATGCTGTATCTAATATTATTTACTTAAGTTATGGAAGAGAATATGGTGAATGGGTTCCTAATAAGTATGGTACTGATTGTAATTTAGAGGGAATCCAATTTTTAAAAGATTTAAATACAGCAATAAAAGAAAACAATGAAAAAACTATTATGATAGCTGAGGAATCAACGGCATGGCCTAAGGTATCAGGAATGGTTAGTGATGGTGGCTTAGGATTTGATTTTAAATGGAATATGGGATGGATGAATGATGTACTTGAATACACTAGTAAAGACCCTATATATAGAAAGTATCATCATAATAAACTAACTTTTTCATTAATGTATAACTATTCAGAGAGGTTTATATTGCCCTTTTCACATGATGAAGTTGTACATGGAAAGAAGTCTTTAGTAGATAAAATGCCAGGAGATTACTGGAGCAAGTTTGCTGGGTATAGGGTACTAATTAGTTATATGCTTGGACATCCAGGAAAGAAGTTGAATTTCATGGGAAGTGAATTTGCTCAATTTATAGAATGGAGGGAATATGAGCAATTAGAGTGGAAGCTTATTGATATGTTTCCAATGCATAAAAAGACTCAAAACTTTATTAAGGATATTAATAAGTTTTATTTAAATAATAAAGCATTATGGGAATTAGATTATGATATAGATGGCTTTCAATGGATTGATGCAGATAATAAGGATCAAAGTATAGTTTCATTTTTAAGAAGAGGAAAATGTAAGGAAGATACTTTAATATTTATATGCAATTTTACTTCAGTAGTAAGGTATGATTTTAGAATTGGAGTTCCATTACAATCAGACTACGTAGAGGTATTTAATAGTGATGATGAGAAATATGGAGGGTCTGGACAAGTTATGACAGAAGTAAATTTAGTTCCAGAAGAAATAGAATTTCATAATCAACCATATAGCATAAAGATTAAGGTTCCACCTATGGCAACACTAATCTTAGGTATAAAAAAAGGGGGAGAAAATAATGATGAAAGTATTACTTGTAGCATCAGAAGCTAATCCATTTATTAAAACTGGAGGTCTGGGAGATGTTGTTGGGGCGCTTCCCAAAGCCTTAAGTAAAAAGGGGGTAGATGTAAGAGTCGTAATACCAAAATATAAAGGAATAAGAGAGGATTTAAAAAATAAATTTAGCTTTGTTAAATGGTTTATGGTGAAGGTTGGATGGAGAAATCAATACTGTGGTATTTTTGAATGCGCTCATAATGGAGTTAAGTATTACTTTATTGACAATGAGTACTACTTTGGAAGAGATGAAATATATGGATGCTATGATGACGGAGAAAAATTTGCATATTATGATAGGGCTGTCTTAGAGTTCATTAAGGAAATAGGATGGATACCCGATATCATACATTGTAATGATTGGCAAACAGGAATGATTCCAGTTTTATTAAAACTGGAGTATTCAAAAGATGAATTGTATAAAAATATAAAAACTATATACTCTATTCATAACATTTTATTTCAAGGAATATTTCCAAAAGAAGTTTTACCAGATTTATTTGGATATGATATGGAAGCATATAATAATGGAAGTTTAGAGTTTTATGAATGTATTAGTTTCATGAAAGGTGGAATTAATTATTCAGATAAAGTAACTACAGTAAGTTATAGTTATGCAGAAGAGATAAAAACTCCAGAGTATGGAGAGAAGTTGGATGGATTATTAAGAGAACATAATTATAATCTTAAGGGAATATTAAATGGTATAGATTATGAAGAATATAATCCTTATAAAGATTTTAATATTTATAAGACTTTTCAAAGTGATATATTAAGTGATAAGCAGGAGAACAAGATTAAGTTACAAGAAGAGCTTAGATTACCCATAGATAAAGAAATACCTATGATAGGTATTGTTTCTAGACTAACTAACCAAAAGGGAATGGATTTGATAATTAGTATTGCAGATAGGTTACTAAAGAATAATATTCAATTAGTTATAGTTGGAACTGGGGATTGGTATTATGAAGATAAATTTAAAAACCTACAATATAGATATAAAGATAAAGTGTCAGCAAATATAAGATTTGATAATATATTAGCTCACAAGGTATATGCAAGTAGCGATTTATTTTTAATGCCTTCTTTATTTGAGCCTTGTGGATTAGGTCAATTAATAGCGCTTAGATATGGAAGTATTCCTATAGTAAGAGAGACTGGTGGGTTAAAGGACACAATTTTCCCTTATAATCAATACAATGAATTAGGAAATGGATTTAGTTTTACAAATTATAATGCAGAGGAGTTATTGATGATAGTAGAGTATGCATTAAGCTTCTATACAAAAAAGGAGGAATGGAGCAGGATTGTAAGACAAGCACTTAATTCAAATAATAGCTGGGATAAATCAGCTGATGAATACCAACAGCTATATATGGAGGCAACAAGAACCTGATTATAGGAGGGATTAAATGTTGGCATTAGATAAAAATACATTTAAGGAAGCTTATGAGAATAAGTATAAGGATATTCATGGAGACGAGATAGAAAATGGAAATAACCTGCAAAGGTATGAAGCTTTAGGGAGCTTAATAAGGGATTATGTAAGCTGGTTATGGTTAGATACTAATAAAAGATACAATAAAACTGGAGAAAAGCAAATTTATTATTTCTCTATGGAATTTCTTTTAGGAAGATTGCTTGGAGATACATTAATGAATTTAGGTTTGATTGATATATGTAAGGAAGCTTTAGCAGAGTTAAATATAGATTTAAGGGATTTAGAAGAATTAGAAGAAGATCAAGGGCTAGGAAATGGTGGGTTAGGAAGATTAGCAGCATGTTTTCTAGATTCTATGGCATCTTTAGGGATAGCTGGACATGGTTGTGGAATAAGATATAAGTATGGATTTTTCGAGCAAAAAATAATAGATGGAAAACAAGTTGAACTATCAGATAACTGGTTACGTCAAGGAAACGTGTGGGAAAGAAGAAAGATTGGAAAAAGCGAAGTAGTAAAGTTTGGTGGAGAAGTTAAGGTAGAAAATATAGATGGCAGAATGGTATTTACTCAAATTAACTATGAACCTGTTTTAGCTGTTCCATATGATACTCCCATTGTAGGTTATGAAAATAATGTTGCTAATACATTAAGGCTTTGGAGCGCAGAAACTGTATCTAATGAATTTGATTATTCATCATTTAGTAGTGGAGAATATCTTAAAGCAATAGAATATAAAAACTCAGTAGAATCCATATCACAAGTATTATATCCTGAAGATTCATTTTATGAAGGAAAAATACTTAGGTTAAAACAACAATATTTTTTTGTATCAGCTGGCATCCAGAGTATTATAAGACACTATAAAACGCATGGTGGAGATATAAAATTCTTAGATGAAAAAATATCAATTCATATAAATGATACTCATCCAACACTTGCTATTCCAGAATTAATGAGAATATTATTAGATGAAGAGGGATTAGGCTGGGAAGAGGCATGGAGAATTACTACTAATATAGTATCATATACTAATCATACAATATTAGCTGAAGCTCTAGAAAAGTGGCCTATAGATATGTTCAAAAGCTTATTACCTCGTATATATATGATAGTTGAAGAGATAAATGAAAGGTTCTGTTCAGACCTTTGGAATAAATATATTGGACAGTGGAAAAAAATATCAGATATGGCCATAATATCAGATGGCCAAGTTAGAATGGCTAATTTAGCAGTTGTAGGTAGCCATAGTGTGAATGGGGTAGCAAAACTTCATACTGAGATTTTGAAGAAAGAAGAAATGAAAAATCTATATTACTTCTATCCTAATAAGTTTAATAATAAGACTAATGGAATTACTCATAGAAGATGGTTATTAAGAAGTAATCCAGGGCTTACAAATCTTCTTTGTAATACTATAGGAGATAGTTTTATAAAACATCCTACAGACTTAATAAATTTTGAAAAGTTTACTTATGATAAAGGTGTACAAGAAGAATTGGCAAGGATAAAGAAAAAAAATAAAGAGAGATTAGCAGAAAAGATTTATAAAAAGAATGGTATTATAGTTGATCCATCTTCTATATTTGATGTACAAGTTAAGAGAATCCATGGATATAAGAGGCAGACTCTTAATTGCTTAAGAATAATGGATTTATATAATAAGCTTACTAATAATCCTAATTTAGATATTCATCCAAGAACATTTATATTTGCAGGAAAAGCAGCGCCAGGATATTGTCTTGCAAAGAATATAATAGAGCTTATTAATGCTATAGCAGATAAGGTAAATAATGATCCATTAGTAAATAAAAAGATAAAGGTAGTATTTCTAGAAAATTATAATGTTTCATTAGCAGAGGAGATTATACCTGCAGCTGATTTAAGTGAACAAATATCCACCACAACTAAAGAAGCTTCAGGAACATCAAATATGAAATTTATGATGAATGGAGCTGTAACAATAGCTACTTTAGATGGTGCTAATATAGAAATTAGTGATGAGGTTGGAAATAATAATATATTTATATTTGGGCTTACGGCAAGACAAGTACTAAGCTATATAGAAAATGGAGGATATTCCTCACAAGATATATACAATAAGAACGAAAGTGTAAAAAATGTTATAGATGATTTAATTAATGGCAAATACTCTAATGATAAAGAAAAGTTTAGAAGTATATATGATCATTTAATAACTTTTAATGATGAGTTTTATGTCTTAAAGGACTTTGATTCTTATGTTGAGGCTAACAAAAAAGTAGATAATATTTTTAAAGATATGTATAAGTGGCAAGAAATTTGTGGCGCTAATATTGCCCATTCAGGAGTTTTTTCTTCTGATAGGACAATACAACAATATGCTACAGGTATATGGGGCCCTGAACTTATATATAAGAATTTATAATTAATATATTATGTAGAATAAATGTAAATAAAAAAAGGTTTAAAAGGATAAAAAATATTTAAAAGTGTGATAAATACAAGGTTTACAATGAAAGACCTTGTATTTTTTTTATGAAATAAGTGTAAATAATATGTATATTAGTATGATTGATTTCATATTGTTATAGTGAAGGACAAGAAGATTAGAAGGGAGAGAGATGATTGGGTAAGAGTGAGATAGTAGCAATGATTTTGGCAGGGGGGCAGGGGTCTAGATTAGGAGTATTAACAAAGAAGCTTGCTAAACCAGCAGTTCCATTTGGTGGAAAATATAGAATAATAGACTTTCCATTAAGTAACTGCTCTAATTCAGGAATATATACTGTTGGAGTTTTAACACAATATAAACCATTAGAATTAAATACTCATATTGGAATAGGAAGCCCATGGGATTTAGATAGAAGAGATGCTGGCGTAAGAATATTACCTCCATATCAAGAAGAAAAGGGTGGCAATTGGTATAAAGGTACAGCTAATGCTATATACCAAAACACAGAATTTATTGATAGTTATAATCCAGAGTATGTATTAATTTTATCTGGTGATCACATATATAAAATGAATTATGATGAAATGCTAGAAAAACATAAAAGTAGTAATGCAGATGCAACAATTGCAGTAATTAATGTATCAATTGATGAAGCAAGTAGATTTGGAATTATGAATACGAGGGAAGATCATTCTATTTATGAATTTGAGGAGAAGCCTAAGGAACCTAAAAGTACTTTAGCATCTATGGGCATATATATATTCAATTGGAAGATACTAAAAAAATATTTAAGGGATGATGAGCTAGATAGGTTTTCAAGTAATGATTTTGGTAAGAATATTATTCCAAAGATGATAAAAGATAATCTTAAGATGATGGCATATCCATTTGATGGATACTGGAAGGATGTTGGAACAATCCATAGCTTATGGGAAGCTAATATGGACTTATTAGATGAGAATAATAAATTAAATCTTTATGATAAAGAGTGGAAAATATATTCATCCAATCAAGTAAGCATAGCTCAATATATAGGAGAGGAAGCATTAATAAAAAATTCACTTATAGTAGAAGGATGCACTGTATATGGCAATGTAGAGGACTCTGTTTTATTTCAAGGAGTTAAGATAGGAAAAAAGGCAATCATAAAGGATTCTGTAATAATGCCTAATGCATTTATAGGAGATAATGTAATTATTGAAAAAGCTATTATTGGTAGTGATGCAATAATAAGAAAAGGTTGCAGAATAGGTGATGGAAATGAAATAGCTGTAATAGCATCTAGTGAAGAGGTTAAGTCAGGAAGTTTAGTAGAGGCCTGTAGTACAATATAAAACTATGGAAGGAGGGAGATTAATGAACAATTGTGTTGGAATAATAAACTTAGATGAGAATGAAAAAAGGATGGACGAGCTAGTTCGAAATAGACCATTAGCTTCGGTTCCTATTGCAGCTAAATATAGGATAGTTGATTTCGTACTTTCAAACATGACTAATTCTGGAATTGAATGTATAGGAATATTTACAAAAAATAAATCAAGATCACTAATGGATCACTTAACTAATGGGAGACCATGGGATCTTCATAGAAAGAAGGATGGGCTAAAGGTATTTAACTTTGGAGATGAGGAACCATTTGTTAATGATGTTGATAATTTTTATGACAATATAGAGTTTATAAAAAATAGTAGAAAAGATTACGTTTTATTAGCACCATCATATATGATATGTAATATTGACTATAGAGAGGCACTTACACATCATATAAATAATAAAAATGATATAACTGTTATATATAAAGATATAAATAATGCAAATAAATCTTTTCTTGGGTGTGATGTGGTAAATGTAGAGGAAGGTAAAGTTAAGTCTATAGGTAAGAATGTGGGAGAGGATAATTTAGCATCTATAAGTATGGAAATGTATATAATGCCTACTTATCTATTTATAGATATAGTAAATGAATGTGTTAAAAGGGGAAGTTATAAAAAAATAAAATCATTTATACATGATAACTTAGATAGGTTAAATGTAGGTTCCTATAAATTTAATGGTTATCTTTCTTGCATTAACTCTTTAACTAGTTACTACTATACAAATATGGATTTACTTAAAAGAAAAGTAAGTAAGGAGTTATTCTATAATGGTGGTACAATATATACAAAAGCAAAAGATGAAGCTCCAACTAGATATACAAGGGACAGTAAAGTGACAAATTCTATAATTGCAAATGGATGTTATATAGAAGGGGAAGTAAGAAATAGTATAATATCTAGATGTGTTTATGTAGGAAAAGATGTAACAATAGATGGATGTGTAATATTACAGGATGTTGTTATTGGAGAAAAAGCTAAGCTTGAGAGGATAATAGTAGATAAAGGCACACAGATATTAGAAGATAAAAATTATGTTGGATCTAAATCTTGGCCAGTAGTTATGAAAAAAAGACAATATATATAGGAATGAAAGAGCATGATAGTTGATATTATCATGCTTTTTATTATTTATTAATACATAGAAATGAAGATGTAGTAAGTTTTTACTAAACAAACTGAACCTGGTGTATCAATATTTAATAATTATAGAATTATTAAGAAAAATAGAAAAAGATATGAATAATTTAATTAAATAAGTAATATTATATTAATGATATTTTATTTATATGATAAGATATGATTCGTCGCTTGGTTGTGACGCCAACAAGTAAGAAAATAAATTAAAAAAACTTGTTGACAATAACAAAGTTAAGTGATAAGATAAGAAAGTCGCTTGAGTGCGACACACAAATTGGTCTTTGAAAATTGAACAGAATATAAAGTTAAAAACCAGCAATTCTTTTTTACGAGTAAACTTGAGAAATCAAGTTGT
>NZ_JADPAA010000029.1:0-8335 GCF_015669365.1 Clostridium sp. 1001283B150210_160208_E6
ATGAATAAAATTTAAAATTATAAAAATAAGGCTGTATCAGCCTAAGGTAAAAAACCTTAATCTGATACAGCCCCTTTTAAAATTCTTTACTATTTTATATTGAAGAAAGCTTTTCTTCCTCTATATTCAGCTACATCTTCTAATTCTTCTTCAATTCTAAGTAATTGATTGTACTTAGCAACTCTTTCAGATCTTGCTGGAGCTCCAGTTTTAATTTGACCTGCATTAACAGCAACAACTAAATCAGCTATTGTTGTATCTTCAGTTTCTCCTGATCTATGAGAAACTACTGCAGTCATTCCTGCTCTGTTAGCCATTTCAATAGCATTTAGAGTTTCAGTTAATGTACCAATTTGGTTTAATTTAATAAGAATTGAGTTAGCTACTCCCTTTTCAATTCCCATTTCTAATCTTTCAGTGTTAGTTACAAATAAGTCATCTCCAACTAATTGAACCTTCTTACCTAATCTTTCAGTAAGTAGCTTCCATCCTTCCCAATCTTCTTCTGCCATACCATCTTCAATTGAGATTATTGGATACTTGTTAACCCAAGCTTCTAAGAAGTCTACCATTTCTTCAGCAGTTAAAGTTTTACCTTCATGCTCTAATACATACTTACCATCTTTATAATATTCTGAAGATGCAGCATCTATAGCTATGAACATATCCTCTCCTGCCTTGTATCCAGCCTTAGTTATAGCTTCTATAATTACTTCAATAGCTTCTTCGTTTGACTTAAGGTTTGGAGCAAATCCACCTTCATCTCCAATAGCTGTTGAATATCCCTTATCATGTAATGTTTTCTTTAAAGTGTGGTATACTGTAGCACACATTCTCATAGCATCTGAGAAAGTTTTAGCCCCTACTGGCATAACCATGAATTCTTGTAAGTCAACTGAGTTATCGGCATGTGATCCACCATTTATGATATTCATCATTGGCACTGGTAAAGTCTTAGCATTAACTCCTCCAATATACTTGTAAAGAGGTAATCCTAATGAGTTAGCAGCTGCTTGTGCACATGCTAAAGATACACCTAAGATAGCATTAGCACCAAGCTTTCCTTTGTTTGGTGTACCATCTAATTCAATCATAGTTTTATCGATATATGTTTGGTCAAATACGTTACAACCTATTAATTCTTCTGCAATTATATCATTAACGTTTTTAACAGCATTTTCTACGCTCTTTCCTAGATAGTTATCTTTGTCACCATCTCTTAATTCTACAGCTTCGTATATACCTGTCGATGCTCCTGAAGGTACAGCTGCTCTTCCTACTGTTCCGTCTTCTAAATAAACTTCAACCTCTACAGTAGGGAAACATCTAGAGTCTAGAATTTGTCTTCCAACTATGTCGATTATTTCTACATAAGTTTTCATAAATATCACTCCTTAAATCTATATAAATAAAAATTTAGCTATTTTACAAAAGAGACCTACACATAGTGTATAGGTCTCCAACTATTGATAATTATGCAGTACAATTTGTATAATTCACGATGTATTCAATTAATTCAATGTAGTGTGTAAGTACATTGATAAAAATATTGTACTTTTCCATAATTGTAATTACTAATCACTATTGATTATTCTTCTCACCTAGATAATACTATTACATAAATATTTTGTCAATACTTTTATTTAAGTACCAACTGTATATACTTTCTACTACAGTATATCCTTCAAGCTATATTATCTTACTAATCAAGTAAATATTCTTCAAATCTAGTTATATTGTTCTTTTTCCCTATTACTACTATTAGGTCACCAGACTTTAATATATAATCTGGTGATATTTCTAATATGGTTCCACCCCCTCCTTCAATAGCAATAATATTAAGCTTGTACTTTTTTCGTATGTTTGACTCCCTTATTTGAATTCCATCAAGTTTTTTAGGAACCTCCATTTCATAAATATTTATATCATCATTAAGCTCTATAAAATCTAAAGCCTTTGAATATAAAAGTCTATTTGCAACTCTTATAGCCATATCATTTTCTGGGTATACCACTTCTGCTCCAATCTTTGTTAGCACAGAGCCATGGTCAAAACTTACTGCCTTTGCTATAACTCTTGGAATTCCCATATTGATTAAATTTAAAGCTGTAAGGATGCTAGCATCCATTTTTTCACCAATACATACAACTGCTGTTTCACAGTTTTGTATTCCTGTTTCCTCTAATGTTTCTCTATCTAGTATTTCTACCACAAAAGCATTGCTTGTATATTGCCTTATTTGTTTAATTTTGCTCTCATCACTATCTATAACTAATACTTCCTTTCCAGCTTCTATCAAGGTTTTTGCTAGAGCAAATCCAAACCTCCCAAGACCAATTATTCCATACTCCATAGATTTATTTTCTTTAAACATAAAATCCTCCTATCCAATAATTACAGACTCTTCTGAATAACGTGCTTCTGGAAGCTTCTTTTGATACCAAATTGTTGCCATGGTAATAGGTCCAAGCCTTCCAATAAACATAATTAATACAATAACAAATTTACTTAATGAGGCAAGATGTGGAGTTATACCAGTAGATAATCCTACAGTTCCAAAGGCACTTGTAACCTCAAATAGTAATTGCATAAATGAACTTTGCGGCTCTAAAATACATAAGATAAAGGTTCCTATAATAACTACCAAGAAAGCTAGAATCATAAGATTAAAAGCCTTCCATATTACACTTACAGGAAATTTCCTTTTAAATGCCCCAGAGTGTTTATTAGTAGAGTTAGCATATAAGCTCTTAGCTATAATAAATGCTGTAGTAGTTTTTACACCACCACCTGTTGATCCAGGTGATGCTCCTATAAACATCAAGATTACCAATGTAAATAACCCTGCATTTGTAAAGGTACCTAAGTTATATGTACTAAATCCTGCTGTCCTAGCTGAAGTACTAAAAAAGAAAGCTCCAAGCCAAGATATATTTTCTGTCATCTTTAAAAGAATAGTACCAACTATAAGTAATAAAGTAGTCATTAACAATACAATCTTTGTATGAAGACAAAACTTCTTAAAAGATTTTTTTTCAAATATTTCTTTTATTACTAAAAAACCTAATCCACCAAAGATAATAAGAAAACATGTTGTTAAATTTAAAAGAACATTACTTTGATATGGTATAAGATTTTGTAATCCCCCTAAAATATCAAATCCAGAATTATTAAATGCAGCTATGGAGTGAAAAACACTTATTCCTAAAGCCTTTAATGGTTCATAATCCTGTGAAAATACAATGTAACTAAGTATTACTCCTACTAATTCAAATAGTAAAGTCATTAAAAGTACTGCTTTAACTATTTTTACTAATCCCTTCATGCTCTCTAAATTCATAGCTTCTTTAATTATTTTACGTCCTTTAATACTTATCTTCTTACCTGCTAGAAGTATAAACCCAACCCCTACTGAAGTAACTCCAAGACCACCAACTTGAATAAGCATGGCTACTACAGTTCGTCCAAAAACATTAAAGGTATCTGCTGTATCAACAGCTATTAATCCTGTTACACATACAGCACTGGTAGAAGTAAATAATGCATCTATAAAGGATATTTTTACTCCTTCATTCAGAGAAATTGGTAACATTAATAATATGGTTCCCATGATTATAACTAGTGCAAATCCTAATACAATTAATCTGCCTGGACTAATCTTTTTTATCAGCGGCATATGATACACTCTCCTCAGCAATAATAAATATACTTAAAATATTTAGTGCTATTATATATCCCATTTGTTTCAATAAATAAAATTTAATGTTAATTATTAGTTAATTTTTTTTGAATTCTCTTTATATGTTTTTGTAAAAATAGGATACTAGAGTTAGTCCTTATTTATATTAGATTTTCTATTAAAAAGAATGCATAAAAAGGAGGTAACTTATATGCTAGGACCACAAGATAAGGTGGGTAATATTAATAATATTTACTTTAGTAACCATTGTGATAATAGTTCAAACTCTGTAAGTGAAGTATACGAATATATATCTGATATTTACAAAGACCTTAACTTAAGCGGAGTTACTTTATGGACATATGACAATACTGCTAAACGTCTAAAAAAGGAATATGCATTGGGAATTTCAGAACTTACCCCACAAAATATTTGTATAAACTTAGATTATAATATAAAAAATACACTTTTAGATTGTAATATTATTAATACTACCCACAAGTTATTAGGCTATTATCTATGGAAGGATTATTATATTTTTGAAGACCCTTATTATAAGAAACTATTTAAAGATGAGTATGTAAATGTTTACCCATTAATATCTGATTCTAAGATTTTAGGTCTAGTAACTATTTATTTTACAGCAGGTAACTTTAACTCTACTGTTAACAAATACATAACTAACATAATTAAAAGAATTAAATTATCATTTGATAATTCATATTTAGCACATTCACTAAAAAAAGAATTAGAATCAAAAGAAGAAATAGAAAATGAATTTAAATATCTTTTAGATATATCTACAGATTTATATATAATAACTAATGCTGATGGCATTATAAAAAAGGTTAGTAATGGCTTTTCAACCATTTTAGGATGGTTATTTAAAGATGTAGAAAATAGTAAATTAACTTCTTTATTAAGCCCATTTTATAAAAATACTGTCCCATCTGTTAGTGAAATGAAAGAAAAATGCAGTGACACCCATATTTACTGCAATATATTGGCAAAGGATGGTAGTACAAGATTAATAGAACTTAGTTATTCCTATGATAAGAATACTGAACAAATTTATATAATAGGAAAAAATATGGATGAATTATTAACTTTACAAAACAGAATAAACTTAGAAGCTCATAAATCTGAATTTTTGGCCAATATGTCCCATGATTTTAAAACTCCCTTAAATATAATTATATCTGCTTCCCAGTTAATTTTAGAAGATTTTGAAAACGATACCTCTACTGCTAATAGTAGATACTGTAATTATTTAAAAAGTATAAAACATAATTCTTATAGACTTTTACGTTTAATTAATAACTTAATTGATGTAACAAAATTAGAAGATGGAGCTATAAATTTATCTAAGGAAGATGTAAATATAGTACAGTTTTTAGAGGGCATTGTAACTTCTATTGCAGATTATATACATACCCTTGGTAAAAATATAATTTTTGATACTGATGAAGAAGAAGTGTATTTATGCTGTGACCTTGAAAAAATTGAAAGGGTTATGCTAAATTTAATATCTAATTCTCTGAAATACACAAGTGATAACGGAATTATAAATATTACTATATCAACTGATTGGGAAAATAAGAGATTATATGTTTCCTTGAAGGATAATGGCATTGGTATATCACAAGAAAATTCCCATTATATATTTAAAAGATTCACTCAAGTTAATAATGAAATAACAAAGTCTAATAAAGGTAGCGGGATTGGTTTAAACATTGTGAAATCTATTATAGAGATGCATTGTGGAGAGATTTATTTAAATGAGAACTATACTGAAGGCACAGAATTTATTTTTTATCTTCCTATTAGAAAATGTAATAGTAAAGGAATCAATTCTAAAACTAAATCTATTGATTCTAGGGTGGAAAGGTTTAACATAGAATTATCTGACATTTATAAATTTAATTAATATATAAAAAAATTGGCAGTAATAAGCACTATACTGCCAATTTTTATAACTATACGACACCCCATACTTTTATCGCAAATATTTTATCTATAATATTATATTCCAAATTAATTCTTTTGTTAACTTATATAAGAGATTTATCTATAAACTTTCCTACAACTTCTACAGTAGGTTGAACATTAATAAATGCCTCTTCATCAACCTCCATAAGAACTTTCTTTATAAAAAGTAATTCATGCTTTGAAATTACTGTAACAATTGAAGATAAGGGATCGTTTGTGTATCCACCTTTTAATGCTGTATGAACAGTAACTCCCCTTAAATTATTGGCTAATAATGCTTTTACAACTTCCTTCTCTTTTCTTGTATATATATTTACTGTAAGCTTATATTGTTGAACATAGAATATATCTACAAGCTTTGTTGTTGCAAATATAGATACTAAACTATAAAGCCCCATCTCTATTCCATACATTATTCCTGCAAGAGAAACTATAATACCATTTAAAATAAATCCTATAACCCCAACTGATTTACCTGTAAGTTTTTGTACAACTAAAACAATTATATCAGTTCCAGCTGTTGAAAAACCTGCTCTAAAACAAAGCCCTGATCCAACTCCAGTTAAAGCTCCTCCAAATATTGCAGCTAAGAAAATATTTTCTGTTATTAAAGTCTCTGGAATAACCTTAATAAATAATGAAGCTGAAATTACAGCAAATAAACTATATATAGTAAATTTATTGCCAAGCTTCTTCCAAGATAAATATAAAAGTGGTAAGTTAATTATTAATACCCAAGCAGATATATCAATATTAACTCCTATAAAGTCATTTCCTATTGATGATAAAAGCATAGCTAGCCCTGTTACCCCACCTGAATATACCTTTGCAGGAGTTAAAAAGCAGTTTACACCTATTCCTGCCAGTATTCCATACAATAAAATTATTCCTATCCTTTGTAAAACTTTTTTATTCATTTTCAACCTCGTCCTATATTAGTTTTTCAAATGCTATTCTTTTGTTTCCATCTTCTAAATATATAATTCCACAATATTTAAAATCATTCTTTTCTAATAACCTTTGCATAGATATATTATCTTCATGTGTATCCACCTTTATACTATGAACATTCAAATCTAATGCTATCTTTTCAACACATTTAATTAAATAGGAAGATATGCCATTGCCCTTTAAGTCATTATCTACCGCTATTCTATGTATTACAGCGTATTTTTCATTACTTAACCATTCTCCCTCATATATCTTATTATAAGTTACTTCCCCATTAAAGGATAAAGCTAGAGTTGCAATAACTTTATTATCCTTTTCTAGTACATAACTATAGCCATTATTAATATCCCCCATTATAGTATTCTCATTAGAATAATTATTTTGCCATTGATCTATACCTTTTGATTTAAAGTAGCTTTGTGATTGAGATATTATTTTCATTACACTACTTACATCACTTATATTAGTTTTTCTAAGTTCCATAACTCTCCTCCTTTGTTTTTTTATTCTATTATACATAATACTTAGAATAAAAAAAACTAGCAAAATTGCTAGCTTTCTTTATCTTATTAATGAGTTAATATCTCTGCTCCATCTTCAGTTATTAAAACTGTATATTCCCATTGAGCTGATGGTGAACCATCTTCTGTAATAGCTGTCCAATCATTATCAGAATCTACATATATATCTTTCTTACCCATATTAATCATTGGCTCTATTGTAAATATCATTCCTGGAACTAAAAGCATATCTGTTCCCTTCTTACCTACATGGGCAACAAATGGATCTTCATGGAATTGTATTCCTACTCCATGTCCTCCAAACTCTCTAACTACTGAGTAACCATTTTTCTCAGCATGTGTTTGACAAGCCTCTGAAACATCCCCTAAGAATCCCCATGGCTTAGCTGCTTGAAGCCCTAAATCTAAACATTCCTTAGCTACTTTAACAAGCTTTTCAACCTCTGGATGCACGTCACCTATCATAAACATTCTTGATGCATCTGAAAAATATCCATTATATATAGTAGATACATCTACATTTATTATATCTCCATCCTTAAGTATGATATCCTTACTTGGAATTCCGTGACATACCTCTTCATTTATAGAAGTACAAACACTCTTAGGGAATCCACCATAATTTAATGGCGCAGGAATTGCACCTTGTGAAACTGTAAAGTCGTGTACTAATGTATTTATATCTTCTGTAGACATTCCTGCCTTTATATTTTCAGCCACTAAATCTAGTACAGCTGTATTTATTTTAGCACTTTCTCTTATCCCTTGGATTTGAGCTTCATTTTTTATAATTTGTCTAGGTGGAACAATAGCACCTTTTAATCCATAAGATAGGATTTTTTCATCAAAGTTTAGGTGGCAATTCTTATATTTCTTTCCACTACCACACCAACATGCGTCATTTCTACTTAATTTCATCCATATCGCTCCTTTTCCTTATCTATTATATACTATACTCCTATATTAACAAAATATAAACATCATACAAGATTATTCTACAATGAAAAATTTATTCCATTGTTTTGTGAGATAACTTTACTATTTTTGATATATATTATTCAATCTTAAGTTAACCTGTTTATTCCTAAATTTAGTATTAGTATAATGAAATATATAACGATAGTGTAAAGTTTTGTATGAAAAAATAGCCTATGGCTAGTTCTGAATAATAATAAAAAAAAAGACTTTATACCAT
>NZ_JADPAA010000002.1:0-82206 GCF_015669365.1 Clostridium sp. 1001283B150210_160208_E6
AATGTGTGGTAGTTTTCCACTATTAGGTTATATACTTCAATTTCATTATAACCCTTATATTCTATACTTTCTACTACCTCATACTCTTTTCTACTGCTTAATACCTTTGATCCATCATGAAGTTCTCCAGCTTTTACCCATCCTTGATCTGTCATAAATGGGTGTTCAATTGTTGCATTAATAATTTGTCCGTTTATCTTTACACTTACTATTTCTTTGCTCTTTTTTCTTATTAACTTTGCTACCTGATAGCTTTGCTCTCCAGTATCTTCATTTTGAGATAATACCCTATCACTTTCACTTATTTCCTTTATTCTCTTAAATCCTTTTTCTGTTAGCACTAAGGTTTCTTCTGTAAAACAGCCTATTGAACACCCAAACCTTTCTAGAGGTGTTAAATCTGCTTCTTTTAAGATTATTCCAACTACTCCATTAACTTTTTCTTTTAAGGTAATATGATACTCTCCATTTATTAACTTTGAATCTTGAAGATACTCCATTACTTTATTACTTTTAAATTTAATTGTATTTAAAAAGTTCCTTTTTGGTAATTCAAAATTTTTAAATAAATCCGTTGACTGAATTAGATTTATTGTTCCTTTAGCACCTTTTCCTCCTGAGTATAGCACCATACATACAAGTGGATTAATCCCAATTGAAGAAAGAGTGGTTGTCCCTGATATTATAGCAACATTTTTTAGTAGTTCAGTACCAAATACTTTACTGTTAAATCGTATTCCTCTTTTTAGTCCTACTTCTGTTAACTCTTTGGCACCTTTTCCAAATATTTTGGCTCCGTCCCCAAAGAAAGGTATTATTGATATTAAACATAATCCTCTTTCTAGTGAACTTAATTCTCTTCCTGTGAAAAATTCCCGTCCTAACGCTGCTTCTATAATTGCTTTCCCATCTCCAATTACTGGAATACAATCTATGGCTAATGAAACGTATTCTTGCCAAGGCTCCACTATTTTATAGTCAAATTCACCTTGATGTATTAGCTCATTTAAGTACTCTTCGAACTTTGGTGGTACATCCTCACCTTTTTCATTACCCTCTTTCCCCTCTAAGCTGATGCAGTATTGCTCATAGTTTTTTTTCATTAGCTCTCCAATATCACCATAACTTAATACATCTTCAAAAGAAATAGTATCCTTAAGCTTAACTCTAGATTTCCAATCACGTCCTCCATTTCTTTCATCTTTATAATATTCAACCTCTGTTGCTCCTATATTATTGGGAACTGTAATTTCTTCAGATTTTATATCACTTATTTGAGCTACCAGCTTTTCATAATCTTTTGTAAATGGCTTATCTACTTCATCATCATATTGGGAGCATATTTTTCCAAATCTTGATAACTTATCTTTATCTTCTCTAAGTTTATCATAAAAAGCCCTTTGTGATGGAAAATTGAGGTTATTTAATTCTTCATCTTTATTTATAAGACTAATTGCATAGTTTATATAGTTTTCTGCTCTCATCATAGTCTCAATTATGTTCTCTATAGCATCAGTAGCTATTTTTGCTTTTGCTTGAGTTGATTCTTCCTCAATACAAAAATCGGACATTCCCTTTTACCTCACCATATTATTCTAATTCTAAAAATTCTTTATATATTTTTCTAGTAATTTCTTCATCCACATTTATAAATGTATTCATAACATTCATAATATACATATAACACATCTCGTAATATTGGCTTAACTTATCTAAATCTGCATTCATTGAACTATTAACAACTTTGAGAAATTCCTGAGCTCCTCCTGTATAGTTTCTTTCATTTTCTAATATAGCTAAAGCAGTTGAGTAATACATTACAGCTTCAAATATTTGTTTCTTTGCAAGTTCAATTCCATAATATATTTCAGATAAATCTTGTACAGGTATATCTATTATTTCATTCAATTATTTCACCTCTACCCCCAATAATTTGCTTATATCTAACCTTACTACTTTAGGACTTACTTCACATAGTTCTTTTTTTAATACGTCATATTTATATGTTTTACCCTCAACCTCAATATATGTTATATAAAGGCTAACGTAAGGAATTCTTACATTTTCCTCTTTTTTTAATATTAAAAAATTTTGATTATCATTTTTTATAATATAATTTTCTATAAAATCCTCAACTTCCATATTATTAATTGAACTATCTACTATAGTATCTCTTCCTCTTAGAAACTCATATTCCTTAAGTATAGTTAAAACCAAATGAAAGTTTGCCATTTTTTTAAGTTCAAACACATTACTTTCTGTATCTTTTTTGAAAAATATCATATAATCTGTATCATCTTTTGATAATAATATATCGTTTACCCAAATATAAGATTTTGCCATCTTAAATTTTTCTAAGCCTTTTATTAATTGATATGAACAAGCATTTATAGTATTATCTTCATTTAAAATCATTTTTTCTTTTAAACTATCTAACGCTTTTACTTCAGAATATAAATTTTCTCTTAGAGCTGCTTCTTTATCTAAACCATAGATATCTTTTCCATCTAAAGCTTCATTAAGTAAGTATATTTCACTTGCTTTAAGCATAACTATTCCTCCAACTCCTTTATAACTAGCGAATTATTTATAAACTCATCACGTTCATCAATAAACTTAGATATTTTTCTAACATTTTCTTCTGCAGCATCCTTTAACTTATCATTTAACTGCTCACATAACATAATTAAGTTAAGAAATGATTTCTTGGACTCTCCACTCCAAGAAGAATTTTCTACTAAGCTCACCATCTCACTAATTTTATCTTTACTATCGCTAATATTGTTACTAGCTTTTTTTATATAATCGTAAGCTTTTTGCATTTCATCACTTCCCCTAAAATTCAATCCTCCCACCACCACTTCACATAAACAATTTCAGGATTAGACCCCTCATAATCTCTTTTAGACTTATAATAATCTTTCTTTGATATTGCAGTATCAAGACTATTTTTTATACTGCTACAAATAATTTTATAGTCTTTTATTCTCACTTGAATATCCTTACTTGTCCTAATACACTTATCATTAAAAACATTAATTGGCTTTCCATAAATATTATCATAATTTGTTGTGCTAACTTTTCTCAAAGCGCTTAAATATCCATCAAGCTTGTTAAGTTTAACTATTAATTCATTATAGTATTCATTAAGATTCTTGCTTAAATCTTTATATTTTTTATATTTATCCTTATATATATAATATGCGTCTGTATTTCTCTCATAAGAGTACCCCAAAATATTCTCCCCTCACAATCATTTATATTTAAATAAGACCCTAAATTAAAAAGCTGTATCAAAATGGTTTATCATTTTAATACAGCCTCATCTTATGTTAGACCATTTTAATTTTACTAGCTATATCTTGGTCTGCTGCTTCCATTGCTTCAACAATAGAATTTAATTGTGCACTTAAATCTTCAAGCATTGTTACAAAGTTTGCCATAACGGAAGATTTTAATTGTTCATATTGATCTGCATATTGCCTACTTGCTGCACCTTCCCACTGAGCACATAACTCACCAGAAATTAGATTAGAAAGAGCATTTAATTCACCTTCAATTGTATCTCTTCTTCTAATAATTTCTGATGCCATCTCTCTTCCTTGTTCTGGACTAAATTTAATATTTCCTGACATTTAATCATCCCCCTTCTTATTAATAATTCTACCATTTATTACATTTACTGTAAATACGCTTTATGTATAATTCCACTACTATATATTGTATTATTTTTCATTTAAATACTATATTATAATTTATTATTCCATTTGATCTACTAATCACTAAAAGCTCTTTAAGCCCTGTAACATGTAGTATACAAAAAGGAACACTACTAGTAGTGTTCCTCTAATCTTCTATCTATAATGTACACTGCAATGCAAACGCTTTGTATCTTATAGAATTCCCTCTTTACCATAAGTTTCAATACACTTTGTTATGTAACTTAAGGTACAGAAATCTCTATCTAATCTATCAGCCAATATATTTAATCCCGAAATTAAATTCTTCTCACTGAATTTTTCTAATAATATCATGATACTTATAGGATTAATACCTCCATCCTTAGTATCTAAAACTCTTGAACTCTTTACCTTCTCATTTCCCATAGCTTTAAGTACTGCCTCTTCTAGCTCTTTACTTATATCTAATTCTGGAATCTCATCAAAAACTCTTACTTCACTTTCCTTATACTCTAAGCTCTTTGCAGATGATAGGTCGCATCCTACAAATATAACATTCTTAAATTCTGCATCTCTAAAATCTACATCACCTAAGTTAACACCTTCAAAAACAGCATTCTCAAATATAGCTCTTCTAAACTTGCTCTTTTTAAAATTAGTTCCTATAAACTCTGTTCCCCTAAAAGTACAACTAAAGAAATTACAGCCTTTAAAATGTGCTCCTCTAAAACTTGAGAAGTTAAAGTTTGATCCTGTAAAATCTGTTCCATAACAATTGCTTCTTCTTAAATCACTATACATAAAGTTTTTATTTTGCTTTATTTCTTTATTATAATGGAATCCCTTACTTTTATTCTTATCCATTTTGCCTCCAAATACCTAACTTCATTTTTTATTACTAACTTTTACTAGTATATAGCAAATACTTATACCTTACAATATTTATTCTGCGTTATCTATCTAATTAAATTCATTAAAAAAGGTGGAATGGATATTTATTTTATACTTTTCTATGCATTAAAAAAGAGCTATAAATTAAATTTATAGCTCATAACAATCATAATTATTGTCTGTTTCTTTCTTTCTTAGCTCTTCTACAAGCTTGGCATCTAACTGGATCGTTTTCGAATCCTTTTTCTTTGTAGAATTCTTGTTCTCCTACTGTGAATGTGAATTCTTGACCACAGTCTTTACATGTAATTACTTTATCTTGCATTGATATTCCTCCTTAAATTATAAAGAGATTCAAATTTGACTAATATAACTCTCATAAAGGAGAAATATATATTCACTCATAATCTAAACTCTTTATTTTTACGCATCAATAATACCACAAACTTCCTTCAATATCAATATAGTTTTAAATTTTATCCATTTTTTAAAGTATTTATTTCCTTAATACTCAGATTTCTCCACTTTCCTTCTTCTATTCCGTCAATTAAAACATTCATAATTCTAATTCTCTTTAAAAATGTAACTTCATATCCTAAAGACTTACACATCTTTCTTATTTGCCTATTCATGCCTTCTGTTAATATAATAGAAAACTTCTTTTCACCTAAAGCTTTAACTTGGCATTTCCTAGTTACCCTATCCCCTATTTTAATTCCATTGGACATATTTAAAATAAATTCATCATCTATATCTTTATCTACTTCAACTATATACTCCTTCTCATGATAGTTCTCAGAGCTTAATATTTTATCAGCTAAACCTCCATCATTAGTTAATAAAATCAATCCTTGAGAAGGTTTATCTAGCCTTCCAATTGGAAAAATATATTCAGGATAATTAATATAATCTATAATATTATTTTCAGTTTCCTTTGCTGCTGTACAAACAATTCCTACTGGTTTATTAAAAGCAACATATAGCTTATCCTTAGGTTTTACTCTTACATTATCTAAAAGTATAGTATCAGTTTCTTCAACCCATTGCCCCTCAATTGCTAGTTCTCCATTCACTATAACCCTTTTATCTTGAATAAGCTTATTAGCTTCCTTCCTAGAACAGTATCCATAATTGCTTAATAACTTATTAATTCTCATATAAATGTCCTCATTTGCAGTTTAAAATAATGAAATTTGAGTTTCCTCATAATTTTTTCTATATGCATTTATAATATCATTCATCTTATAAAGAATTCCACATCTTTCACATTCATTTTTAAATATATCCCATAACTTCCGATGTTCTAAAGAAGAACATTCATACTTTTCTCCATATATATTCATATACTTCTTTACTAAAAATTCATTAGGGAATAGTTTTGATAGTTTTTCATAATAGTATTCTCTTTGATTGCCTCTTAATGTTAACCCCATTCCATAAGCAAATATAAATTTAGCGCCACACTCCTTAGCTTTTCTAACAATGGATCTAATATTTTCCTCATTATCATTTATAAAAGGAAGTACTGGCATTAGTAATATACCTGTAAAAATCCCTTCACTAGTTAACTTTCTAATTGCTTCAAATCTACTTGAAGAAGGAACTACATTAGGCTCGATCTTTCTACATAAACTATCATGGAAAGTAGTTATAGTTATCTTTATTAAAACTGGTGAATGATTACTAATTTTTTTAAGTATATCAATATCTCTAAGAATCAAGTCACTTTTGGTTGCAATACTTATTCCAAATCCATATCTATTAATTAGCTCTAAGGCTCCTCTAGTTAAGTTAAGTTTCCTTTCAAAAGGATTGTATGTATCACTCATAGCTCCAATACCTATAACCCCTTTTTTTCTCTTACTCTTTAATTCTTTATTTAAAATATCTAATGCATTTCTTTTAGCCCTAACTGAATCAAAATTCTTAACTCCATAACATTCACTCCTTGAATCACAATAAATGCATCCATGTGAACACCCCTTATAAAGATTCATATTATAATTTAATCCAAACCACCTATTGTTTTCTGCATACCCCGAAAGTATTTGCTTTGCATCTATATAATACATTTTAATCCTCCTCTTACAAGGATTTTAAACCTATAAATAAGACATCTTTATGTCCTATTACTTAAATCCACATATGAAAACTTTTTAATATTATACCACATTATCTTTTTATTTTGATTTATCCCATTTTTCCCTATTTAATTCCCTTCCTTTACCAACTTGATAATGCTATAATAAATTCGTTAAAAATAAGCGATATAAAGGATTTGATAAAAATGTTTAAACTAATACCTTATTTAAAGGACTTTAAAAAGGAATGCTTTTTAGGTCCATTATTTAAGCTACTAGAAGCAATATTAGAACTTATTGTTCCTCTAGTAATGGCAAAAATAATCGATATTGGAGTTAAATCTTATGATACATCATACATAATTAAAATGGGTATATTGATTATAATTCTTGGTATAGTAGGATTAGGATCAGCCCTAGTTTGTCAGTACTTTGCTGCTAAAGCCTCTCAAGGTTTTGGAACAAAGCTTAGAAATGAGCTTTTCCATCATATAAATAGTCTTTCTCACTCAGAAATTGATAATATAGGAACTCCATCATTAATAACAAGGATAATAAATGATGTAAACCAGCTACAGGTTGCTGTGGCTATGGCTATAAGACTTGGAGTTAGAGCTCCATTTATAATTTTAGGTTCAGCAATAATGGCTATGTTTATAAATCTAAAGCTCTCACTAATATTCTTCCTATCTATCCCTCTAATTGTACTTACTTTATATTTAGTAATGGGAAAAGCTGTTCCACTATATAGGGTAATTCAGAAAAAGCTAGATAAAATTTCTCTAATTACTAGAGAAAACTTAGATGGGGTAAGAGTTGTAAGAGCCTTTTCTAAGCAAGAGGTTGAAAAAAATAGATTTAATATAGCAACATTAGATCATAGTAATACAGCTATAAAGGTAGGTAAGCTATCTGCACTTTTAAATCCATTAACCTTCATGATTATGAACTTTTCCATAGCTTTTATAGTTTGGTTTGGAGGTATTGGTGTAAATAACGGTAATTTTACACAAGGTGAAATAATAGCCTTCGTAAACTATATGACTCAAATACTTCTAACTCTTATAGTAGTTGCAAACCTTGTTATTATATTTACAAAAGCATCTGCTTCTGCAACTAGAGTTAATGAGGTTCTTGATACAAAATCAAGTATTAAAGAAGCTTCTAGCTCAACTAAGGTACAAGCTACTAATAATTCATCTAAAATAATTGAATTTAAGAATATTTCTTTTTCCTATAATAATTCAAAGCAATATTCTTTAGAGAATATCTCATTATCAATAAATAAAGGTGAAACCATAGGAATTATAGGGGGAACAGGAGCAGGAAAGTCTACTCTAGTAAACCTTATGCCAAGATTCTATGAAAGTACTGAAGGTGAAATTTTTATTAATGGAGAAAATATCAAAAATTACTCTATTAAAGACTTAAGAAATCTATTTGGCATAGTTCCACAAAAAGCTGTATTATTCACTGGAAGCTTAAGAGAAAATATGAAGTGGGCTAATAAGAATGCTAGTGATGAAGAAATTTTAATGGCACTAGATATTGCGCAATGTAGCGATTTTGTAAGTAATCTTAAGGACGGCCTTGATACTGCTGTTCTTCAAGGAGGTAAAAACTTCTCTGGAGGCCAAAAGCAAAGACTTACTATAGCAAGAGCTTTAGTAGGTTCTCCTAAAATAATAATTTTGGATGATAGCTCAAGCGCCTTAGATTTTGCTACTGATTTAAAACTTAGACAAGCATTAAATACACATGCTAAAGATATAACTACAATAATAGTTTCTCAACGTGCATCTTCAATAAAAAATGCAGATAAAATTGTAGTTTTAGATGATGGAAAGTTAGCTGGAATTGGAACACATGAAGAACTTCTTGAAAACTCAGAAGTCTATAAAGAAATATGCTTATCCCAACTGACTAGAGAGGAGGCTTATAATTAATATGGATAAACAAGTTGTTAAAAGGCTTTTAAAGTTTACCAAACCATATATAGGTTACTTAGTAACAGCTTTAATTTGCGCTCTTTTTTCAGTTACATTTACATTACTAGGACCAGTTTTAATAGGTAAAGGAATAGACTTAATAATTGGACCAAACAATGTAGATTTTAATGGAATCTTAAAAATAATAGTTATTCTTATGGCAACAATTATTTTAGGTGCTTTATTTCAATGGTTAATAAGTTTATGTACAAATATTGTTACCCAAAAAACAGTTAAGGATTTACGTACAACTGCCTTTAATAAAATAAATGAAGTTCCTTTAAGGTATATAGATAGTAATCCCCATGGTGATATTATAAACAGAGTTGTAAATGATATTGATTTAATATCTGACGGATTACTTCAAGGTTTCACTCAACTTTTTACAGGCATTGTAACAATTGTTGGAACTCTACTATTTATGCTATCAATAAATGTTTCAATAGCTCTAGTTGTTGTACTTGTCACTCCACTTTCACTATTTGTAGCTTCCTTTATTGCTAAAAAATCACACAATAGCTTTAAGGTTCAATCTGCAACAAGAGGTGAATTAAGTGGTTACATTGAAGAAATACTTGGTAATCAAAAGGTAGTAAAAGCTTTTTCTTATGAAGATGAAGCAGAGGAAAAATTTAAAGAAATAAATGCTAGGCTATATGAATCTGGAGTAAAATCTCAATTTTATTCCTCACTTACTAATCCTTCTACTAGATTTGTAAATGGTATTGTATATGCTGCAGTTGGTGTTATTGGGGCATTATTGGCTATAAAAGGGAAACTTACTATTGGAGATATATCTTGTTTCCTTTCCTACGCTAATCAATATACTAAACCATTTAATGAAATATCAGGAGTTGTTACTGAACTTCAAACAGCCTTTGCATCAGCCAAGAGAGTATTTAATCTTTTAGACGAGCTACCAGAAACTCCAGAAGATAAGGATGCAATATCCTTAGTTAAAGCAGATGGTTACCTAGAGATAAATAATGTTAATTTCTCTTATTCAGAAAATAAAAAACTTATAGAAAACCTTAATTTAAAAGTTAAACCAGGTAATAGAATTGCTATTGTTGGCCCTACTGGATGTGGTAAAACCACAATAATAAACCTTTTAATGAGGTTCTATGATGTAACATCAGGAGAAATTAAAGTTGATAATACTAATATAACTCATTTAACTAGAGAAGGTTTAAGAAGAAACTTTGGAATGGTACTTCAAGACACATGGTTATACTCTGGTACTGTAAAGGAAAATATAGCTTATGGTAAGGTAGATGCTACAGATGAAGAAATTATTGAAGCTGCTAAAGCTGCTCATGCTCACAACTTCATAATGAGATTACCAAATGGATATGATACTCTTATAAATGATGATGGAAGCAATATATCTCAAGGACAAAAGCAACTGTTATGTATTGCTCGTGTCATGCTTACAAAACCACCAATGCTAATTCTAGATGAAGCTACAAGCAGCATTGATACAAGGACAGAAATATATATTCAAAAGGCCTTTGATAAGATGATGGAAGGTAGAACAAGCTTCATTGTAGCCCATAGACTTTCAACAATAAAAGAAGCTGATCTTATTCTAGTTATGAATGCTGGTAAGATAATTGAACAAGGAAAACACGAACAACTATTAGCAGCTAATGGCTTCTATGCTAATCTTTATAACAGTCAATTTATTAAAGAATAAAAAGAGTGTAGCGGATATTTATTTTGCTTGTTCCGTCGCAAGCTCCAAGTCACATCAAAACAAATATCCACCCCACCCGTACTAAAGGTAAGGAAACTCCCTCTGCATTAACAGGGGGAGTTTAAATTTATCAGTGAAATCCTAATTTTTAATTATATCAATTGAAGTTATTTCATCTCCATCCTTAGTTAAGACAGCTTTATCTATTGTCTTACCATTAGAATCCAAGAAATTATAGAATATAAATGGTATTGTTACAATGCCATTCTCACTTTCCTTATCAATAGCTAACAAAACTAAATTGTAACTCTGTCCATTTTTTGTAATAATGTTCAAACAATAATTTGATTCCTTATTAAAATTATCGCTAGAAAATTTTATTTCACCTACAAATCCATAATCCTTTTTTGAAAACTCTTTTTTATCATCATATAGAATATATGATGATGGTATATTTTCATAAAATTCATAATAATCCTTATAGCCTACAATTTTTATATCAGCTATATCATTATTACCAGAATAATAGATATTCTTATCCTCTTTTTTAAAGGAAGTAAAGTAAATACCACTAACTATAACAAGTAAAATAAAAAATATAAATAAAATTATAGTCTTTTTATCTCGCAACATAGTAATCTCCTTAAGATAACTTTATACAATCCCTATATTTTACATTTTACCATCTGTCTAACTTTTTATCAATTACATTAACGCCCCTCTCCTCACATCCCTTACATAAACTGTAGTGCATTAAAAAGAAACTCAAGCTTTAGCAGTGTTTATTCATCATATTTTATTATCCTTTTTATCTTCTTACCTTTTTACCTAGTACCCTATTATCTTTTTTATCTCTCTTATCCTTCTTATCTTTCTTATCTCTCTTAATTTTCTATAAAAAGAAACACCAACAATATCAGTGTTTCCTCCCCAAACTTATTATCTCTTTTATCTTTTTACCTTCTTACCTTGTACCTTCTTACCTTTTTCATCTTAATTATCTAACTATCATCCCTTAATAAGCTCTATTTCATTTTCTTTAAGAAACTCACTCACCTCATTGATATCATCATAAGCCTCTCTAAATACAATTCTTCTTATACCAAATAGAACTAACATTTTAGCACAATTAAAGCATGGTGAATATGAAACATATGCTGTAGCTCCCTCTAAATTGAATCCATTATTCTGAGATGCCTTCTTTATTGCATTCATTTCAGCATGAATCTCATTTAAAAGAGACCACTTTGAATGTTCTCCATTCTTAGCTTCTATCCATTCATTATCTCCATCTTTCTTAAACCATTTATTACTGCTCTTTTTAAATAGTTCATTACAGTTTGTCTTGCCTTGCAATGTTCCATTAATACCTATAGAAAGAATGTTATTATCCTTAGTAAGTATACAAGCTACATTTTTAGCAGCACACTTGGAATGCCTCTCATAAAGAGATAAACTCTGAAGAAAGGTCTTGTCCCACTCACTTAAGTCATTATATTTAAAGGTTTTACTCTCCATATCACCACTCCCTCAAAAATTATATCATATTTTTTCCTTTACATAATCACATAATTGTAAATTATTCATAGTATATAGTATAAAGCTGAACACACAGCAATTAATCCTCCTTATAGCTCATAACTTAATCTTTTCTCAGTAGGCTTAAACCTACTGAGATTTTTTAGAATTCACTTCTTCTAAATAATTCTTTTTATTTACTATGTTTTCCTCAAAATTCTCAACTGCATTTTTAGTAAAGTTTCCTACTCTAGCCATATTCTCAAACTTCTCTGAACTACTTTTATGTGCCATAAAATCTTCTCCTTTTATTATATTTATAACTAATATTATTCCAAGCTCACTCATATTTTATAATAAGAACTTTTTCAAGGAGAATGTAAATGTTAAATAATGAAAATAATATATCTTACCACGTAGATCTTCCTTATCCAGACATAAAAGTTGAAAAAGAAAACCCACGTTATGCTAACATATTATTACACAACTACTCAGGTATAGTATCTGAATTTACAGCAGTAGACCAATATGTATACCATAAATTCAAATTATTTAAGGACTGTCCTGCTGTTTCACAAGCAATTGGTGAAATTGCTATGGTTGAAATGCACCACTTAGAAATGCTAGGGGAACTTATTTTACTATTAGGAGAAGACCCTCGTTATTGGATAAAGAAAAAAGATAAACGTTATTATTGGAACGGTAAATTTGTTGATTACGGAAACACTCTAAAAGAATATTTAGATTACGATATACAAGCTGAAGTTGTTGCCATAAGAGACTACAATAAAGCACTAAATGAAATTTCTGATCCTAACATAGTTAAAATAATAGAAAGAATAATTCTAGATGAAGAGCTTCATCTTAAAATATTTAAAGAGCTTTATGCAAAATATGTAAAAACCCCTGAATAAATCAGGGGTTTTAAGTATTTACAAACTATTTTTTCTTATTTCTCTTATAAAGCCAAACACCAATACCTACAGCTGCAGCACCAATTACTGCTGCTCCTATTTGAGCTAATAAAAAGAAATCTTTATATTCATCATATACACTAACAGGACATGATTCCTCTTTAGGTGTACCTGTTTCTTTTTCAAGTTTTCTAGCAACATAATATGCCTTCATAAATCTTTCTTTAGAAAAGTTATTATTTAAACCATCTTTAAGCTTTTGAAAATAACTTTCTGTCCAATCCTTAGGGTCTGATAATAATTTTTCTTTATCATGTGTTTCAAAAATCCCGTATGCATCAGCTAAATCAATAGCATCCCTGAATACTTCATGGGGATAATCAGTTGTAAGTAACTCACTTATCATCACCCTACGTGCCTTGTCTATATCCTTTTCACTAATAGCCACTTTTAATTGATCTATCATAATTATCCCTCCTTTTATACTTATACCTTAATTTTACCACCTTTTACATGTATTTTATACGTTCCTACAAAGTTTTAAGATAAATTTAATTTTAAGAAGCTTCTCACCAAATTTTTATCTATTTTCCTTACGATTTTTTATCATTGGTTGTATATATGGATATACTTCAACAAAAGTTGTCATTAAAGCTACAGTGATACAAATACCAATTTCAACTGAATTCATAATATCACCTCATACACTCTTTAATACATATTATGCTAAAGCTTTTCATATGGGATAATTACACAAACTAAATTATTATTCTATCCAATTGTACAATTATATAGAAAAAGAGAAATTGCAAAGCAATCTCTCCTCCTTCTTTCTATTATTCTTTTTACCTTTATTAACTATTAACAATTTCTCCTCCATTAACATGAATAGTTTCTCCTGTTATGAATGAAGCTCCTTGACTAGCTAAAAACACATATGCTTCTGCAAGCTCAACTGGTTGCCCTGCCCTTTTTAAAGCTGTCTTAGAACCAAACTTAGAAAGCTCTTCAGCTGTAAAAGTTGATGGAATTAAAGGAGTCCATATAGGGCCTGGTGCAACAGCATTTACTCTTATTCCCTTTGGTGCAAACATAAGAGCAAGAGACCTTGTTAAAGAAGTTAAGGCTCCTTTAGTTGCAGAATAATCAATTAACCTTTCATGACCATTATAGGCTGTAATTGATGTAGTTAAGATAATATTTGCGCCATCTTTTAAATGTTGTTCTAATGCCTTACACATAAATAGTGCTCCATAAATATTAGTTCTAAAAGTTCTATCTATCTGAGCATAAGTCAATTCTCCCAAATTATTAATTGGATGCTGTTCACCTGCATTACTAACAAAAATATCTATTTTATTGTATTTATCCATTACTGTTTTTACAGCGTTATTGCAGAAAGTTTCATCCCCAATATCACCTTTTATTAAGAGACATTCTCCTCCCATACCTTCTATAATTGATTTAGTTTCATTTGCATCATCATCTTCATTAAAATAAATTATACAAACCTTAGCTCCTTCCTTCACATATGCTACAGAAACAGCTCTGCCAATTCCACTATCTCCACCTGTTATTATTGCAACTTTATTTTTAAGTCTATCCCCTTTTACGTCATATTCCTCATGTTGAAAAATAGGTCTAGGATTCATATTCTTCTCAACACCAGGTTGTTCCTTCATTGTATTAGTAGGAAATGTTTTTGGAAATGTTTTTTCAATCATTATTTAAACCTCCTAAAAGAATTTACATTTAGTATCTCCTTTAGTTAAGTAAATAATAATATAAAAGGAGAAATTGCAAAAACAATTTCTCCTAATTTATAACTACCATTCTCATAGTACTTTTTTATTATTTAATAAAAATTTATATATTATTTGATTACTAAATATTAATCGTCTGCTACATTTCTATTGTTGTATGAATATACATTATACTCTTGCCATATATTTTCCAAATTAGCGAATATATCTGCAATATTTTCCTTTTCTCTCATTCCCACTGCTATTATAAGTGCATTTATAACAGAAAGTGGTGCTACTAATGAGTCAACAAAAGATGCCATATTACTTTGAGCTATTAAAGTGCTATCAGCCTTTGCAGCCAATGGTGAAAGTAAGCTGTCTGTTATAGCAACTACCTTAGCTCCTCTAGCTTTAGAGAAATCTAGAACATCAATTGTCTTTGTAGCATATCTAGGGAAGCCAATTCCAATAACTAAATCCCCTTCCCCTATATTTATCATTTGCTCAAATATATCTGAAATTCCGTAACTAACTATTCTTACATTTTGAAGTATTATATTTAAATAAAACCCTAAAAATTCAGCAAGTGCTGTAGAACTTCTTAGACCTATAATGTAAATATTCTTAGCTTCAAATATAGAATTTAATACATCTTCAAAGGTGTAAGGATTAATTTTTTCTAAAGTAGCTCTTATATTTTCCATATCAGCCTTTAATACACCTTTTAGAGCTGCTCCATGAGATGCAAAGTCATTAGAAAGTTCAAGTCTCTGCACAGTAGTTAATTTATTCTTTATTAGCTCTTGTAATGCTTTTTGAAGCTTTGGATATCCTGAAAACCCTAATTCATTAGCAAACCTTACAACAGTAGATTCTGAAACTCCTACAGAGATCCCAAGTTTTGCAGCTGTCATAAAAGCAGCCTTGTCATAATTTTTTAGTATATATTCAGCAATTAACTTCTGTCCCTTACTTAACCTAGGAAACTTTACTTGAATCAATCTCATTAAGTCTTTGCCTTGTTCATTTAGCTCGTTATCCATCATGTACCATCCTATTCATAAAAACTTATATAATTTGCAATTTAATTTTATCATTATGTTAATAATTAATCAATAAATAATTGAAAGCCTTTTAACAAACCTCATTCATTTTTGACATATTATAATCACTTTTTTTCTATAACAAGAAGCATTGGTGCCACTTCACTTCTGTTTAAAAAACTATGTTCCATAACTCCAAACTTATTCTTTGGAAGGTTTACTACATAATCCAAAATGCAAGATTCCTCTTTTTTACCTTCATTATGCCCTCTATAAATACATATTGTCATAATGCCACCATTATTAAGAAGCTGAAGACCTTCCTTAATACTTTGAAGTGAAGTTTCATGCATAGTTGTTACGCTCTTATCTCCTCCTGGTAAAAACCCCAAATTATACATTATACAATCTACTCCCTCATCTATATATTCTTTAAATTTATGATGAGAGTCATTTATAACATTAACATTCTCTTTGTTTTTTCCTATATAATTATCACAGGCTATCTTTTGTACATCAAAAGAATAAACCTTATTAAAATGTTCTGATAAAAAGTCAGTATCATAACCATTGCCTAGAGTTCCATCAATGGCTACATTCCTATTTTCCAAAAAGTTATTTATTATATGATGAGAAATCTCACTTATATCTCCAACGTATTTAAACATAATTCCCTCTCTATAAGCTATTTATATAATCTAATTCTTCCTTAGTTAAGTTTCTCCATTCTCCTCTTCTAAGGTATCCAAGTTTAATATCACCTACTGCAACTCTCTTTAAAGACAGTACATCATGACCTAAGGCAGAACACATTCTTCTAATCTGTCTGTTCTTACCTTCATGAATCCCAATTTCTACTGTACTCTTTCCATCTTCCACCTTGATAACTTTAATATTAGCATCGGCAGTAATATATCCTCCAATATCTATTCCTTTTCTAAACTTATCAAGCTCTCTAGGTGTAAACTCTCCCTTACACACTGCTATATATCTTTTAACCACTTTAACTCTTGGATGCATTATTTTATTATAAAGATCACCATCATTAGTTAAAATAATTAAACCTGAACTATCATAATCAAGTCTACCAACTGGATAAATTCTTTCCTCAACATTAACTAAATCAATAACGGTCTTCCTATCCTTCTCATCCTTAACTGATGTTATATATCCTTCTGGTTTATTTAGTAATATGTAAACCTTATTTCCTTCAGGTAAAATAATATTTCCTTCAAATTCTACTTTATCTATAGTTGGATTAACCTTAGTACCAAGTTCATTAATTGTTTTTCCATTAACCTTTACTTTTCCACCTAAAATAATTTCTTCACATTTTCTTCTAGATGCAACACCACATCTTGCCATGTACTTCTGTAATCTTTCTTCCATTATCTAAATCACTCCACTTTTATATTCAAATAGATTATAGCTTTATGTGAAATAAATTACAACATTTATGAAATACTATGAAGGATTGTATAAAAATTTGAAATTTGATATACTTTTATAAAAAGACTTAAGGAGAATTATTATTATGGAGAAACTTTTGTTTGGAATATCTGGTCTTCCTTTAGGCAATGAAGGAGATAAATTTACATATGCAACTGGAATTGAATATTTAAGTAACATGGGCTTAGATGCTATGGAGCTACCTTTTGTACGCTCTGTTAATGTAACTCCAAAAAATATGCATTCAATAATTGAAGCTAAAGAAAAACATAACTTTTACCTTTCTGCACATGGTTCATACTTTATAAATCTAAATGCAGTTGAAGATGAAAAAAAAGAAAAGTCCTTAGAAAGAATAACCCTTGGAGCTGAAGCCTTAAAATCTGTTGGAGGAAGAAGCTTAATCTTCCACCCTGGTTTCTATTTAAAATCTACAAAAGAGGATGCTCTTGAAGAAGTTAAAAGGAACTTAAAGAAGCTTCCATACTTTGGTGTAGATTATAGGTTGGAAACAACAGGTAAAGGTACTCAATTTGGAGATATTGATGAACTAATTCATATATGTAAAGAAATTGACACTTGTAAGTTATGTATTGACTTTGCACACGTTCACGCAAGAGGAAATGGTGCTTTAAAAGAATATGATGATTTTGCTAGAATATTAGAAAAGGTTGGAGAAGGTTTGGGTAGAGAAGCTTTAGATGATTTACATATTCACCTTGCTGGTATTTCATATAGTGAAAAAGGCGAAAAGCATCACCTTCCTTTCTTAGAAAGTGATTTTAACTACCAAGCATGTATGAAGGCCTTTGTTGATTATGAGGTAAAAGGATGCGTTATTTGCGAAAGTCCAATACTTGAAAGAGATGCAAAACTATTAAAAGATACTTATGAATCACTTTAATTGATGATATAAAAGCGAAATTGGTAAACAATTTCGCTTTTTTTCTTATAATAAATTTAAAGGGCATCATAGTAGATGCCCTTTACCTTCTAAATCCTACCAGAAGCCGCCACAGCCAAAGCCGCCACCGAATCCACCAAATCCAAATAATAATAAGATCCAAATTGGCCACAAAGCTCCGCCACCGAATCCGCCGCCGCAGCCACCGAATCCACCACAGCCACCGCAGTTCCATCCTGGGTTAACACGTCTTCCTCTACAACCATTATTACAACAACCGCCGCAATTGTTGCATCTACAGCATCCTCTTGACATAGTAAATCAACTCCTATTCTTTAGTTTAATATATTGTATTCTTAAGAATAGAAATTTGTTCTACATGAAAAAACTTTTACATAATTAAATAAAATTTCATTCACCTAAGGTAATTTAAGCTAAAAGAAATATTAGGTGTACCAGTAATATTAAATATATTTGTTAACTTTCTTTAAGATTATCTTAGTTAAGTATATAGAAACAACTATAATTAATCCTAGTATGAAAGTAATACCTAATACATAAACAAAATTACTAATATATATTTCATTTTTTGATAAAAACCAATTAAAGTCCCCCAATACTATTATGTAATAAAGTCCTCCTAAGAAAATAGAAAACACACCAGTAAAAATTGTTATCTTTCCCACTAAAGGAAAAACAAAAAACTTATTTATGTTATTTATAATAATCTTCTTATTAATAAATTTAGATAAATAATATACAAAAATGGATCCTAATAAATAAGCTATTATTATAAATAAAACATACCTACTACCTCTATAAAATGTATAATCATAGCTTATAAAACTAATTATATCTCCTATATAATTCATAATACTATTTAATACATCATAAGTCCTTAAAGCAGTTGTATTATAGATATCTACTCTATAAAAATATACCTGACCAATTACTAACGCATCAAAGAAAATTGCCATAGGAAAACCTACTAATGCTATTAATGTGAATATTAAATTTGAAAAAAACATATCCATAAATGATAAATAAACAATAAAAGCTAATCCTAAAGTAAAAATTTTAATTAAAATAAATATAGAATATCCCCAAGGGTTAAAAATATAAGGTAATAAATCCTTATTTCTTATATAAACACACATAATTGCATAAGCTGCAACTAAAGTAAATAGGCATAAAGTAAAGAATAAAAATAAAAATTCATTCCTCTTAACTTCTTCCTTAGTATATGGCCCACTTGTAATAAAGGTAATATTGTTTCTTTTATTAAAGCCAGTAATCATAACATATACTAATAGTATTATTAAAAATGTACTAATGACAAAAAATGAACTATTTAAATATATAGAGTTACCTTCTAAATTACTTATTTGATATTTTAAGTTATTCAAATTACCACTCATACTAGAATACATAATTAAAAAGAAAAGAATACTACCACCTAATATTCCCCATTTTCCATTATAGAAGGATTGATAAAAAAGTGCTTTATTATAATATTTTTTCATTAATATCCCCCTCATCTAACTTGTATATAAATATATCCTCTAGGTTCAAGTCTATTTCTTCTATAAATAGTGGTTTAAACCTATTAATTTCCTCTATAAACTCTTCTCCATAATTATCAACTAATATAGTAAATACTCTACCTACTTTGGACATTTTAAATATACCTTTAATATTTAAATCTTCTTCGTAAACTGGGCCATCAAAGGCAACTTGTATCTTTTTAATCTTCTTTTTCATCTCTTCTAGAGTATTTTTATATGAAACTTCCCCTCCATCTAAAATAACAACTTCATCACAAACTTTTTCTAATTCATTTAAATGATGAGAGCTAATTATAATAGTTGTTCCCCTAGTTGAAACCTCTTCAATTATTAATTTAAGTAATTTATTTTTTAATATTGGGTCTAATCCTGAGGTGGGTTCATCTAAAATTATATATTTTGCTTCTTGTGCAAATCCAAGCATTAAAAATGTTCTCATCTTCATACCTTTAGATAACTGATGAAGCCTTTTATTTAACGGTATCTTAAAAACTTTATTTATTTTGTGAAACTTCTCTTCATTAAAATTATCATAGGCTAATTTATAATACTTTATAACATCCCTTACTAAAAAAGAAGTAAAGAAATTATTTTCATCTGCTACATATGCTATATTCTTTTTTACTTCAGCATTATCGTATACGTTACTTCCATCATATAGTATTTCCCCTGTAGTTATTTTATAAATTCCAGTTAAGCATTTTATAAGAGATGTCTTACCAACTCCATTTGGCCCAATAAGTCCATATATCTTTCCCTCATCTATGGATAAATTAATATTTTTTAATATATCCTTATCCTCTAATTTAAGGGTTAAGTCCTTAATTTCTATCACTTACTTCCCCTCCAACTTGTCCAAGACTTGTTTTTCTAAATCAACTAATGCGTTAAATTTAATATTTAAATTTTTTGCTGATTCTAATACATCTTTAATTTTGTTCATTAACATCTCATAATTGTAAGCTAAAACTAATTCCTTAGCTCCAACTCTTACAAAAGTTCCCTTACCTTTTAAAGTCTCTATCATACCCTCATCTTCCAATTTATTATAGGCTTTACTAATTGTATTTGGATTTACTGTAAGCATTGATGCAAGTTCTCTAACAGAAGGTAATTTATCACCTTCTCTTAAGGCATTATTTATAATAAGTTCAATAAACTTATCCTTAATTTGCTCATATATAGGTCTATTATTATTGATTATATAAAACATCTTCTTCCCCATCACTTGAAATCCAAAAATAATCAATTACCCAACCTTCACCCTCATCTACAAATACAATATTAATATCTATATCTTCTGATTTAATATATTCAACCTCTTTGTTTTGCATATATAAATTATCAGTAGGATATCCCTTACCTGTTAATGTTAAGGTCTCTAACTTATCAGGTACAGTATAACCTTCCAACCTACTAATTCTATTTTTATAATCATCTAGAATAACTTTTTTACTATCTTTAGTATTTTTCTCAGGAAGTATTTCCCCATCAATTCGATAATAATTAAAATTTGAATATGTTACCCTCTTCCTTTTAGATAAACATTCCTTAAAATCAGAAGTTGTAACAAACTCTCCATCCTTATTTAATGCTCCTAGCTGTTTATGGTTTATTATTTCAATAATTTCATTTGGTGAATTAAAGTGTTTCGTCTTTTCATATGCCTTATTAGTATTCGTACATAGCATTATGGTCGCTACAATAAAAAAACCACTTAAGGCAAGTATCATGGATTTTTTCAAGATTATAACCTCCTAAAAAATAAAGTGTACTACATCTAGTAGTACACTTTAATTCTATATACATCTATTATAAAGGTCAATTAATAAATTCTTAGCATTTCTTAATTATTTCTTAATCTCAGTATTCTCTCTTTCTTTAAGAAGATTTTCAACTAAACATAAATCATCTAATTTACTTAATAGATTTTTATAAGACTCTCTTATATATTCATTATTATAAAGCTCATTATAGGATATTTTATCTGCATCTACCTTCAAAATTTTATCTACGTTGTCACCATAAATCTTATATAATATACAATTAAATCCCTTCTTAACTCTTTCATAAGCATAATTATCTGAAGTATTCCAACTATAAATATCTCTATTTACCTTCTCAATAATTCCATAAAGTTGATAAAGATAACTTAATTCTTTTAAAGAGTACTTATCACTTAAGCTTGCTACAGAAGCAGAGTAATTTTTATTTATAGGTAACAAATATAGGTACTTCTTCTCTTCCTCTGTATTTTGAAGACTTCTTATACTTTGAAAAAGTGAAGTTGCTATATCTAACCTTATTACATTAGCATTGTTACAGACTTCTTTAACTCTATACTTTTCCTCATAAAATCTATTTTCTTTTAAAATCTTTTGTTGATCTTCTATCTCCTTGTTGTGCATATTCTTATTAATAATCCAACTACAATACGCTCCAACTAAAGAACCTATAATAATAGAGATTGCAGAAATAATTGAAGTGACTATAGGTATAGGCACACTATCTACTCCTTTCCTCATTAGTACAATGTTAGTATGTACCGAAAAGGTTAGATAATACAGCCATTAATCAAAATATTCTTTTTCAATTTGTTCCAAATAACATTCTTTTGAACAATAAATTTGTTGTGTTATCTTATCATAAAAATAATCTCCTGTGATTACCTTTTTACAGCCTGTACAAATAAGAGGTTCCTTTTTTTCATCTTCTATCTCCTCTTCTTCTTTAAATATCCTAAAATCTAGCATAAAAAATCCCCCTCATTAAGTGACTCCTTTATCTTAATTAACATGCACTTATATCTTTCATCTTTAGAGTTATTAATTAACTCATCTATTCTTGCTTTACTAATTTTCTTATAATATGGTATGTTCCACTTATTAACTACATTTAATGCTTTTAAAACTATTCCTTCATCCTTACAATCAATAACTAAATCAAGTATATCTTCATATATTTTTGAATATTCACTCCTACAAGATAGTAGTCTATTAATAATTATATATTCATCACTTCTTTTCTCTTTTGGTTCAAGTATTGGATACTTTATATTTACTATATCGGCCTTTTCAATGAATAGTTTTAACAGCTTCTCTAGCCCCTCACTATCCAAAGTAAATATAAGAAAAATATAACCCCTCCATTTTAATGAATGGCTATCTCTTAACATTACAAATAATTCATCATTAATTTTAAAACCAGCTAAATTATTAACTTTAGCTAATTTAATTACCTGTCCTTCACTGCAAGAATTTAATTCAGCTAAAATAACATTTCTCCATCTTTTATCCTTTAAAGCCCTTAATACAAAACATCGTACCTTAGGAATATCATCCCTACTTAACCCAGTACTTGATAGATATTTACTATTACATTCATCCTGTAGAAATAATAAAATAGAGTACATATTATATAGATATATTCCTTTTAACTGCTTATTAGATATAAGCCTATTGATTATATGCTTTGTATAGTGGTTTATATATTCTCCTCCACAAGAAAGCTTATATATTAAGCCTTTTACATTTAACATTTTACATAAATCCTTAGAAGCTAAAGTCAATATTTTATCATTTACTTCAAACTTAATCATTTCTTTAGCTAGGTCTAAGCTTTCATAAAAACTATTCACTTTATCACTCCTCTAGCTAAAAATTTAACTTGCCACATTAGATTATATTAAAGCACATAAAAAAAAAGTCCTCTATATTACTAGAGAACTAACTTTTTCTATCTTAAATTATCATGAACTATCTTAATTAAAAAGTCTATATTAGCTTTATCATCTTCTGGATATAACCTTGCAAGCAAAACTATATTACACAAAATGATGTGTGTAAGCTTTTGAGCTCTATACTCTATATTTATGTATTGATTTTCTATATTAATTGCATTAATTACATAACTATAAATCTTTTCTATAATACCATTTTCTATATTTCTATTTTCTGTTTTACTTATTGCCTCACTTTTTAAAAGATTGCTACCAATTCCTCGCCTAACCTTTATATCCTCATATAAAATTTTAATTATACTTTCTAATACTTTATCATTATTATTATCTTCATTCATTACTTTTTCTATCTTTTCAAAGGTGTTATTCCAACTAGCATCTAAAACTTTTAAAAACAAATCCCTTTTATTATCATAATAATTATATAAAGTGCCTACTGCTATATTGCATTCCTTTGCTATAGCTTTCATATCCACATTATCAAATCCATCATTACTAAATAACTTCCATGCAGCTTGGAAAATTGTTTCATCTAGGTTTAATATCTTCTTAGGCAAACTACTCTCCCCTTTTTGTTCTATTAACTCTATTATAATGCCACCTTAACTTTCCTTCAAGTATAGAAATTTTCTAGTTATTTCAGTAATTTTTTATATGTTTTAAACATATTTCTATATTAAAACAAGTCATAGGAGGAATATTTTTATGCTACGCTATAACTTTCCTTATGATGGAATGAGATACATAGGCGACAAAGACACAAAACTCATTCATGACCTTGATAATGAATCATCTTTATGCTACATAAATAACATAAGTGAAGAAAATATTATAATGTTAGAATGTGAAGATGATGTTCAAATCCTATGTGAAACTGAAAACTATCGTGGTTGCCATTGGTGTAATTCTCGTTTTGACGCTGACCTAACTATATGTTAAAAATATACTTATTATTAATGATATATTTAAAATATGTGTAAGCAAAACCAAAAAATACAATATAGTTATTCCTATTAATATATAGTTTGATATCCTTAATTGCTTTAAGGTTGCATCTTTCATCCTATATGAAATAAACCTTATAAGAATAAATACTAAAATTACTTTAACAAATACCGCTTTTATAGGATTATCTACTATTGTTGCCATAACTTTATTTCCTTCTTCAAAAAGGTTTGTTTGCAATAAAACTAGGGTAAATATAATATCCGCTACATTAAGAAAGTATAATATCTTAAATTTTTTCACTATGCTTTCATAACTATAATTCTTAATAAATGTATTCATAAGTCACTCCAAATTTAATGTTATACATTTTAAGGATTGACTTATTTATAAAAAATAAACACCTAATTTCCAAAATGAGAAGGTGCATCAAAGTATTATTACTTAGATGCACCTTTTCTTATTTATTTAAAAATAACGTATTCTTTGTCTCCTCTAACATATCTTAATGACCCTAAAGTCATATCATATCCTGCTAGATATCCTATATCTCCATCAGAAAATTTTACACTTCCAGAAACATATGAATAGTTTTTCTCATCAATATCTCTTGGAGCTTCTGACATCTTAAAAGGATCTGACATTTCTATATAAACTTTCTTTTCTAAGGTATTATCATCAAGCTTATATACATACATATTTTCACTTGAGATAGGATGAAGATTTACTTCCCTTCCATCTTTATTAACTGTAACCACGCATGTATTATCACCTTGAGTAAAATTACAATTAATTGGTTCTAAATCAATACTTTGAGTAATCTTTTCTGTATTTAAATCATACACAAAAAGTCCAAAGTATCCATGAAAAATAATTTTATCATCAGAGGCAAAATCAAGCATCACCATGTCTGCCCCCACATCTTGCTGTGTAGTAACCTTGGGAATAGTAGGCTCAATTTTATTTTTTTTAGCACTACTCTCTTCTGTTTTAGCACAACCTATTAACAAGAATGATAAAACTGCTAAAGTAACCATCATTACAGTCTTTTTCTTCATCTTAACACCTCCAATAAATTATACATATTATAACATATAATAGTTCTATGGATATTAAATAAAAATGAAGAAAAATCAGACTATTCTATATTTTCACCATTAGAAGCTATAACCTTCTTATACCATTCAAAGCTCTTCTTCTTACTTCTTCTTAATGTTCCATTTCCATCGTTATCCTTATCTACATAAATAAAGCCATAACGTTTTTTCATTTCTCCTGTACCTGCACTTACAAGGTCAATACATCCCCATGTAGTGTAACCAAGTAAATCAACTCCATCAAGCTCTACAGCATCCTTCATTGTTTTTATATGTTGTCTTAAATAATCAATTCTATAATCATCTTCTACATAACCATTTTCATCTGGTATATCCACTGCGCCTAATCCATTTTCAACAATGAATAATGGCTTTTGATATCTATCATATAAATTATTCATTGTTATTCTTAATCCAAGTGGATCTATTTGCCATCCCCATTCACTAGCCTTTAAATGAGGATTCTTTACTGATGCAAAAATATTTCCAGCAGTCTTTGAATTGTCATCAGGGTTTGCACAAGCACATCTTGATGAATAATAAGAGAATGAAATAAAGTCTACTGTATGATTCTTTAACAGTTCCTTATCTCCATCTTCCATATCTATATTAATTCCCTTTCTTTCAAGCTCCTTTAAAGCATAAGCAGGATAAGCACCTCTTGATTGTACATCAATAAAGAAATAATTTTCTCTATCCTTATTTAAAGCCTCAAATACATCCTCTGGTTTACATGAGTATGGATAATACTGACCTGCCGCTAACATACACCCAACCATGTTATTTGGATCTATCTCATGGGCAATTTTAGTAGCTAATGCACTTGCAACTAATTCATGATGTGCTGCTTGATACTTAACTTGTTCCTTATTTTCCCCTTCCTCGAAACAGATACCTGCTCCCATAAATGGTGCATGAAGAATCATATTAATTTCATTAAATGTTAGCCAATATTTTACTAATCCTTTATAGCGATTAAAAATAGTTCTACATAGTTTTTCATAAAATCCTATAAGCTTTCTATTTCTCCAAGCTCCATATTTTTCAACTAAGTTCATAGGACAATCAAAGTGAGTAATTGTAACTAAAGGTTCAATTCCATATTTATGACACTCTTTAAATAAATCCTCATAGAACTTAAGTCCTTCTTCATTTGGTTCAGCATCATCTCCATTTGGGAAAATTCTACTCCATCCAATTGAACATCTATATGTTTTAAATCCCATTTCTCCAAATAGTTTTATATCTTCTTTATAATTATGATACATATCTATAGCTTCCTTAGCTGGATAAAAATGCTCATCATCAAAATTAAACATCTTCATTTCACCTGCTATAATAGGAAATCTATCCTTACCTATTGGAACTACATCAACATTAGCTAAACCTCTTCCACCTTCATTGTAACCACCTTCACATTGGTTTGCAGCAGTAGCTCCACCCCATAAAAAATCTTTTCTAAATCCCATTTTAAAACCTTCTTTCCTAAATAAATATATAAATATATAAACATATAAATATATAAACATATAAATATAAAAATATATATTTATATAAATATGTAAATATATAAATAAACAAATATATAAATATACACCTTAATAAAAAAGACCTATTTACATAAAGAAAACACCATAAAAGATTTCCTTTATATGCAAATAGGTCTAGCTTGTCTTTAAACAATAACTATCCAAATAACTTAATTAAAGTATAAATGAAAACAGTTACTTAGTCAAATAAAAAATGACTTCACCATGCTTTAATGAGAAGTCACTTTTCAAACCATCCAACAGGTTCCAAAACTTGCTTTTGGTATTCAAAAATTTTTATAACTAGCCTGGACTTTAAAAAATTCTTTATCTCTATTACATTTTTATATTTCTTCTTTTACAATTTCTATTTCGTTTCTTCTTACTTCTTCCTTAAATACAATACTTTTTTTATTATCGCAATACCACTTGTAAGCATTTTTTAACCCTTTTTCAAAGTCTGTTTCAATACTATATATTTTCTTAATTCTATTTACATTTAAAACATTATCGTAATCGAAGAATGGAAAAAAATCTCTTTCACTTCTATTCTTTGATTTATAGTCATATTCTATAACCTTTCCTTTTTTTCCAACTACTCTTTCACAATAATTTATCCATTCTTTTATTGTTACTCCTTCTTTATTTCCAACATTGAATATACATACTTCTTCAGTATTACTTTCAATTAATTTCACTATTATATTTGCTAAATCAGTTGAATATATGAACTGTAGCCTTAACTCTCCCTTATTAGGTATTATTATAAGTCTATTATTTTCTAAATGCTCAAAAATAAAGCTTTCTCTTTGAGCATAATTGTATTCTCCATAAACATATAGTGGTCTTAAAATAATTAAATCACAGTTAGTTTTTGAGAAAAATTTTTCAAAAAACTCCTCAGCTTCTATTTTATTAGTCCCATAATCTCCCCAGTATTTATTTCTCCCCAAAGGAGTATCTTCACTAAAAGGAGTTTTATTATTTTCCACATCATAAACCGCACTAGAACTTAAGAATATAAACTTCTTAATCCATTTTAAATTAAAAGAATTATATAAAATTTCACTTTGACTTTTATTTAATCCAGATACGTCAATAACAACATCAAAATAATATTTACTTAGTACCTTCTTCCAATAAAGTAGCTACCTCCCATAACTAAAACTCCCACTCCACCACACCGACTTACTTATTGTAGAAACTTTAGCGCCAGCAAAGTTTCCTTCTCCAACCTTATTATCTCCATTAACCTCATTACCTTTTTACCTTTTTACCTCCTTACCTTCCTTAACCTCATTTATTCACTTTATCTAAATTATCTTCTCCCTACCTTCTTACCTCGTACCTTGTACCTAATACTTCTTACTTTACATAAAGAAAGAAACACAGCCAAACGGCTGTGTTTCCACCTACTTTTAATTATCTCTATTATCTTATTTTTCCTAATTTACTCTACAGACTTTAATGATTCAACCATAGGTATCTTCTTAAGTTTCTTATACATTACTAAGTTTACCAAAATAGCAAATCCCATAGTAATTACAACAGCTATTAGATAACTTAAAATATTTATATTTCTTCCAAACATCATTGCATCAAACTCAACAGTTATCATTATAAATCTATGAAGTATAGTTCCCAGGGCAAGACCAACTACTGAACCAATAGCAGTAAGTACTAGATTTTCTCTATATACATAAGCTGAAACTTCATTATCATAGAACCCAAGAACTTTAATTGTAGCTATTTCTCTTAATCGCTCACTTACATTAACATTTGTTAAATTGTAAAGTACAACAAAGGCTAGAGCCCCTGCAGAAACAATTAGTACTATTACTACAATATTTAAACTGCTAATCATATTATCAAAATTATTAACTAATCCACTATAGAAAGAAACAGACTTAACTATATCATTATCCATAAGCTCTGCACCTAAAACTTCTTCTACCTTTGTTGAGGTATCATTTAGTTTTAAAGCTAAGGTATTTATTTCATTAGTCACCCCAAAAGTAGACTTATAATATTCAGGTGACATAAATACATAGTGATCAACATACATCTCACTAACAGCTGATACTTCTACTTCCTTTCTATCTCCATCTTCATTTTCTATAGTAATCTTATCACCTTTTTTAACTCCAAGGGATTTAGAAAGTTTTTCAGTAATAACAACTCCACTATTATCAAGCTGAATTTCCTTTTGACTACTTCTTTCTCTAAGAGATATAAAGTCCTTAAATTCACTTATATTCTTAGGTACAATTAATTTTACTGACTTATCCTCTCCATTATCTATCGCCTTACTATTAAAAGTGCTCATTTCAGAAATATCTTCAACTCTACTATCATTCTTATACTTATCAAATAAATCTTCTTTATCAGTTAAAGTAGCCTCTTTATCAATTGATACTTGGCTATCATATTGAATAATTTCTCCAAATTGCTTTGAAGCAATTGTGCTAATAGAATCCTTTATTCCAAAGCCAGCTAAAAGTAATGCAGTACACCCTGATATACCTATTACTGTCATGAAGAATCTCTTCTTATATCTAAATATATTTCTCGCTGTAACCTTTTCTGTAAAGTTCATCCTCTTCCATATAAAAGATATTCTTTCTAAGAAAATTCTCTTACCTTCCTTTGGAGCCTTAGGCCTCATTAGAAGTGATGGTGTTTCAATAAGCTCTTTATAGCACGCAAGTACAGCTGCTAAAGTTGTAACTGATACAGCTACCAAAATAGATATTATGCTTAAAGGTAGATCTAATAATAACTTTACCTTTGGAACTGTGTACATAATTCCCCATGCATAGAATATTACTGTTGGGAAAAGAACTACCCCAATAGCTAACCCTACCAATGCTCCTAATGTACTTGCCACAGCTGCATAAACTATATATTTAGAAGAAATACTTAATTTACTATAGCCAAGTGCTTTTAATGTACCAATAGTTCCTCTTTGCTCATCTACCATTCTTGTCATAGTAGTTAAACAAACTAATGCTGCAACTAAAAAGAAAAATACTGGAAAGACATTAGCAATATCTCCTATTTTATCAGCTGAAGCACCATAGTCCATATAACTATAGTGACTATTTCTATCTAAAACATACCAATCTGGTGCTTTTGCATCTTGAAGGTCTTTTTCAGCCTTATCTAGCTTCTCTTTTGCAAGAGCAAGTTCTTCTTCACCAAGCTTTTTAGCTCTCTCTAGCTCTTCTTCCCCTTGCTTTATGACTTGCTTACCTTCCTCAATCTTTTTTCTTCCTTCAACAAAAGCATTTTTCCCCTCAATCTCAGCTTTTTCGAGATTTGCTTTTTCATTCTTTATAGTAGCCCATCCAGAATCTAATGTAGCTCTTCCATCTTTTAATTTCTGCTCTGCATTAGCTATTTGCTTCTTTCCAGCCTCTACAACATAGGAAACAGTATCATAAGTTTTAATCTTAGACTCTTTACTATTAATTTCAAATTGAATTATGGCTTTTTCAGCTTCACTTAAATTAGGATCATTAAGCTTTTCCTTCAATTGCTTAACTTCCTCTCTTAACTTATCAACTTCTTCTTTATTATTCTTTAAGTAATCTTCAGATTCTTTAATACTACCTTCTGTTGCTTCCTTTAATTGATTAAAGGCTTTTAGATTTGTATTATACTCCTCTTCTCCAGCCTGCAACTCTTTTTCTGCTGCTGCTATTTTATCCTTCCCTTCTTGAATTTGAGTAGGAAATTCCTTTTCTTGTCTATCTAATTCCTTTTCATTAATAATAAGATCAATTTTTCCCTCTTGAAGTTTTTCTTCATTTGACTTTATTTCATTTTCATACTTAATCTTATTTTCTTCGTATTCTTTTTTACCATTTTCCAATTCTTTTCTACTTTCCTCTAGAATCTCATCAAAACGAATTGGACTTCTTTCATCACTTAAGCTTTCTAAAGGCTTAGTCACCTTATCTGTAACATCAAAATATTCATCACTATAACTATTTAGTTCTTTTGCACCATCCACTGTAAGAAGAACCTCAGTATAAATATCCATATTAAAATCTTCTTCTGGAATCATGATGAAATTATTAATAGATCCATGTCCAATATTGGAACTTCCCATTTCAAAAGAAAGGTAGTTAGGTGTATTAGCTATACCTACAATTGTAAATTCACTAACTTTAAGATTTTCACTTATATCATCCTTTGTTCCAGATGTAAGCTTAATCTTATCTCCAACCTTTACCCCCATACCATTGAAATTACCTGCACCTACTATACACTCTCCAGACTTTTCAGGAAGTCTACCTTCCTTAATTTCTGCCCTATTAATGTAGTTGTCAGTATCATTTTTAGCATCATCTAAGGGTATTCCATGAACCTTTAGTACAAATTCAGATGAATTTATCTCTGTTAAAACATCAATACTATGAGTTGGGAAAATCCCCTTTATACCATCAAGTTTTTTAATTTCAGCTACATCATCATCAGTTAAGCCTATAGGTGATACAACTCTTATATCCATTAAGTTATATTCATCAAAGTATTTATCTGCCGATGCTTTCATTACAGGCTCACCTTCTTTTACTCCTGCAAAAAAAGCTACCCCTATACCTACAATGGCAAATATAGAAAGAAATCTACCAAAAGATTTTTTTATCTCTCTTACTGTATCTTTTACCAGTGCATTTTTCATACTACCACTCAATCCTTTCTACAGGAACTGGATTTTCATTAACCTTGATTGAGTGAACTTTACCATTCTTAACTTGAATAACCTTGTCCCCCATTGGAGTTAATGCAAGGTTATGGGTAATAACTACTACTGTCATTCCTTTTTCCCTACATGTGTCTTGTAACAGCTTTAATACAGCCTTACCAGTATTATAGTCTAATGCTCCAGTTGGTTCATCGCAAAGAAGTAGTTTAGGGTTCTTTGCTAATGCTCTGGCTATAGCAACTCTTTGTTGTTCCCCTCCTGATAATTGAGCAGGAAAGTTATTCTTTCTTTTTTCAAGCCCTACTGCTTTTACAGTTTCAGCTACATCTAATGGATTTTTGCAAATTTGAGTTGCAAGCTCAACATTTTCAGTAACAGTTAGATTTTGAACTAAATTGTAAAATTGAAATACAAAACCAATATCGTATCTTCTGTATGTAGTTAATTCTTTAGAGCTATACTTACTAACTTCAACTCCATCAACAATTATTTCACCACTTGTTGGAGAATCCATTCCCCCTAATATGTTTAATATTGTTGATTTTCCAGCTCCACTTGCCCCTGCAACAACAACAAATTCCCCTTTATTTATTGAAAAGTCAACTCCACTTAATGCTTCTATTTCAACTTCACCCATTTTATAAATCTTTTTTACATCTTTAAACTGAATATAATCCTTCAATAAAAAATCGCCTCCAAATAATCTATTAATCTTTAGCATTATTCCCCATTATTTATCATGTTATTTAAAGTATACTAAAGCTTCATAATAATCTCAATGTTTGTATTGTACCATTTTTACCTATTATGTATAATAATAATTATTAAATGAAGCCTTCTTCAAAAAATTTATTTAAAAGGAGATATTTATGTTTGGATATGTAACTCCTCTAAAGGGTGAATTAAAAGTTAAAGAATATGAACTTTTTAGAGCATATTACTGTGGTGTTTGTAACAGCATTAAAAGAGATTTCGGCAATATACCTAGAATGACTCTAAACTATGATATGACATTCTTAGCTATATTATTAGATAGTTTAAATAAAAATAAGATAAATATAATTCATAAAAACTGTATAGCTCACCCACTACAAAAGAGAAATATAGTCACTGAAAATGAAGCAACAGCTTATGCTGCTGCAATGAATATATCACTATTCTATTTTAAAGTATTGGATGATGTGAAAGATGATAAGGATTTAAAAAGTAAATTTTTATCTCTTACTTTATTACCTTATAAAAGAAAATTTTCACACTCTGTACAAAAAATTAATGATATAATAAAAGAAAATTTATCAATTCTATCTAACTATGAAGATAATAAAAACTTTTATTCTATTGATGAGATTTGTCATCCTTTTAGTGTAATTGTTGGAGAAATTCTAAAGAACTACCCTAATGAAATATTAAATGATTCAGATGAATCAAGAAGTAATCTCTATGATTTAGGATATGGTCTTGGAAAATGGATTTATCTAGTTGACGCTTTAGATGACCTTAAAGAAGATATGGAAAAGAATAAATTTAATCCAATAAATTATTTATATAATACAAATAATCTTTCATACGAGGAATTAATTATACAAATTAGAGATAGAATTGAATTTAATATTTTAAGTTGTGGTTGCAGATGTAAAGAGTCCTTAGATAAGCTTAATTTACATAAGAACAAAGAAATTTTAGAAAATATAATTAACTTAGGAATGATGGACAAATATCTTGCCATAATAAATAACTGCAAAAAGATGAAAGGAAGTGATTCTTAATGAATCCATATGAAGTTTTAGGTATAAAACCAGGTGCATCACAAGAGGAAATTAAAAGTGCTTATAGAAAATTAGTAAAGCAATATCATCCAGATCAATATAGAGATAACCCACTTCAAGAATTAGCTCAACAAAAGCTAGCTGAAGTAAATGAGGCTTATAACCAATTGACAAGTGGTAAGTCTTCAGGAAATTACAGTTCAAATACATCAAGCTCTTATTCAAATAGTAGTTCATATAACAATAATTCTTATGGAAACTCTGCTTCTGAACTATCACAAGCAAGAGCTTACCTTCAAAGAAGAAATACAGCAGCTGCTGAAGCTATATTAAATAGGGTTTCTGATAGAAATGCTGAATGGTACTTCTTAATGGGAGTAGTTCACTCAAATAAAGGTTGGTACGATACTGCTCTTCAAAATATAACAACTGCTGCAAATATGGATCCAAACAACTTTGAATATAGACAAACATTACAGCAATTAACTTCAAGAGCTAGAGGGTATGGCCAACCATATTACAGAACAACTGGTGGTAATTCAGCAGATTGTTGTACTAACTTAATTTGCTTAGACTGTTGTTGTGAAGCAATGGGTGGAGATTTAATATCTTGTTGTTAGTTAAATAATGGAGGTTTATTATGAAAGCTAAAGATATTGCCCTTGGAGGAATTTTAGTTGCATTAACTATTGTCACACTATATTTAACACTGCTTATTCCAACAAACACAATAGCTATTATGACACTTGCCTCCTTATATATACCTATTTGTTTAATAAGAAGTAATATTAAAACATCCATTTTTGTTTATGTTGCTTCAACTATAATATCATTCTTTATATTACCTATTAACTATTCCATAATGTATGCCTTATTTTTTGGGGTATATGGCTTAGTTAAGCATTTTATAGAGAAATTAAATAAAATACCTATTGAAATAGTTATTAAACTTGTATTTTTTAATATAGTTTTAACTATTGGACTATTAGCTCTAAAGCTATTTGGAGTTAATATAGATATGAAATTCTCAGTTGGAATTATGTATCTTTTAGCCCAACCAGTATTTTTAGTATACGATTATGCATTAAGTACATTAATAACTATGTATTATAAGAAATTTCACAAAAAAAGCTCCCTTTAAAAGGGAGCTTTTCTAAATTATAAACATTAATTTTACATAAGTGGTGCAAATACTCGAAGTATTGCTCTAAGGAATCTATTAGACCATTTAACCTTCTTAGTATCCTCTAAAGTTATATTTTGTGATACATCCAATATATTTAAGAAATCTTCTTTAATTTGCATTACAGATTTAGTCTTATATAAGAAAACTCCACATTCAAAATGTAAGTAAAGGCTTCTATAATCCATATTAATAGTTCCTACTACACCTATCTCATCATCACAAACAAAAGTTTTTGAATGAATAAATCCTGGGGTATATTCATAGATTTTTACTCCAGCCTCAATAAGCTGAGCGTAATATGCCCTTGTTACAATATGGGCATACCATTTATCTTCAATAAATGGTGTTACAATTCTTACATCAACTCCACTTTTTGCAGCTAAAGTTAGAGCTGTTACTAACTCATTATCTATTATCAAGTATGGAGTGTTTATATAAATATAATCCTTAGCTTTATTAATTATATTTAAATATACATTTTCTCCTACTAACTCATTATCATAAGGACTATCACCATATGGTTGTACATATCCATCACTTCCAAACTCATCCAAATGATAAATTTTAGGTCTATACTTATTGTAATCCTCTTTATTAAATCCAATAAAATTCCATACCTGAAGGAACATTACAGTTAAATTCCACACAGCTTCACCTTTTATCATAATAGAAGCATCTTTCCAATGGCCAAACCTTACAACTTCATTAATATATTCATCTGCTAGGTTAATACCACCTGTAAAAGCTGTATGTCCATCAATTACTGTAATTTTTCTATGATCTCTATTATTAACGATTATAGAAAGTATAGGAATAAATTTATTAAATACCTGACACTTTATACCTAGCTTCTCCATCTTTTCATGATACTTATTAGGTAATGTTGTTATACACCCCATATCATCATAAAGAAGCCTTACGTCTACTCCCTCTTTTACCTTCTCCACTAAGATTTCTAAAATACTGTCCCACATTTTACCTTCATGAATAATAAAGTATTCCATAAATATGTAATGTTCTGCTTTCTTAAGTTCTTCTAATAGCTTTTCATAAAATACTTCTCCTGGAGATAAAAATTCAGTGGTAGAATTCTTATATATAGGGTAAGCTGCATAATCATTAATATATTTCACCTGATTATATACACTCTTATCTATGGCTTTTATTTCTTCAATAACGGCTTCATCTTGTTTTAGTAATTCTTTTGCTTCGTAATACTCAGCATCTATTTGCTTCTTTAAGGTTCTCCCAATTTTGTTGCCACCAAATAAAAGATAGAATAGTCCCCCAAAAACAGGAACTAATAAAACAGGAATGGTCCAAGCTAATTTATATGATGGATTATCTTTTCTACTAACTATGTAAACTACAACTACTAAACTTAATATTACAAATAAAGCATACATATATACAAAGGATTCACTTAATTTCCATATTCCTAATATTAAAATTATTAATTGAATAAGTACTAATACTCCAACTATAAATATTCTATTAAAAATCAACTTTAATAATTTACGCATTTATCCTCCTTGTTAACATAATTTTATCTTTATTCTATATCAATATTTCTAATAAATCAAACGCCTCTAATACAGACAAAATATTACAGCACTTCTTGACTATTTATATACATAATTGTAAAATATTACTTGTAATATAGGAGGTTTTATTATGAATAACAAGTTTTTTAAAACTATATCAGTCACATTAGTTTTAATACTTTTTTTAATACCTACCCAAAACGTATTTGCCTCAATACATGATAATAACATTAATTCAATACTTATACTAACTCCATATAATAAAACAAGTTTTGATGAATCACTATTATCAACTTTGAAAAGCTATATATCCTCAAATTTACCTAACTCAGTCTTTTTTGAGGATTCTATTTCATATGCTTTAAATGAAAGCGTTGATTTAAAAGATTTCGACCTAATTATTTGTCTAGATAGCAACCGTCTTCAATGCATTGAAAATAATTATTCTAATTTATTTAATGACACACCAGTAATCATTGGTTTAACTGAAGAAAAAAAGTTTAATTTACCCGAAAACTTTGGTGGATACTATATGAATTATGACTTCGCAAAATATATGGATTTCTTGCTAAAGATACATCCTAACCTAAAGAAAGTTAATCTTTTAATAGGATCAAACTTTAAAAGTTCCACTATATTTAAAAGTATAAATTCTTATATATCTAAAAACCCTAAAGATATAAAATTTAATTTTATAACAACTGGAGAAGAAGATAAAATAACGCCTCTATTGTGCGAAAAAGATACAATAACAATAGTTTATGATTCGCTTTTAAGTAATAATTGGGGAAAGTATTTAACATCTGGTTCTTCATATTCTACTATAAGAGCCATTAGCCGGAAGACAACTAATGAGGTCTATGGTGGTTACAGGGAATTTATAACTAGATTTAATATTGGAGGATATAATTATGATGCTACTGTTCTTGCCAAAGCAATTTCAGATACAGCAGTTTCAATTATAAATAATACTTTATCTATAAAAGATGTTGGTTACAGGGATGTTTCTTTTGATAAGGAATTTATAATAAACACTTACATGAATGATAGATATAATTTACCTACTGACCTCCCTGATACCTCTTACATAAAAATTGGAGCAGGTGAAACCCTAATTGAAAGTTCAGATTCTAATAAAAGAAATATTATTTTCTCTGCAATAATTATATTTTCAATGTTTATTTTATTTATATATATACATAACAAGATAAGATTAAGAGATAAAGAAAAATTGGATTTAATGAAAAATAATTTTATAGCTAATCTTTCACATGAATTAAGAAATCCTTTAAATATTATAATAAGTACAATTCAACTTTTTGATTTATACTTAAAGCAAAATAAAATAGTTTTAAAGGATCCTAACATAAATAACAAATTTGAATACCTAAAAAATAACAGTAATCGATTATTAAAACTTGTAAACAACGTAATTGACATAACTAAGATAGATGCAGGCTTTTTTAGCATTTCTAAAGATAATTACGATATTGTAAGTGTTGTAGAGAACTTAACCTTAAGTACTGTTCCTTACGCTGAATATAAGGATATAACCCTTATTTTTGATACTAATATCGAAGAACTTTATTGTTTATTTGATAAAGATAATATTGAAAGAGTCATTTTAAATCTTCTTTCTAATGCTTTAAAGTTTACTCCATCTAATGGAAATATCTTTGTAACACTAACATATAACCATAAAGACTTAAGCATTAGTGTAAGGGATACTGGTGTTGGTATTCCAAAAGAAAAGCAAAAATTTATATTTGATAGATTTAGTCAGTTAGATACAGATAAATATTCTAAGGGACAAGGTAGTGGTATAGGTTTAGCTTTAATCAAATCTGTTATAGAACTACATAATGGTCATATAGAGGTTAATAGCTCACCTGGAGTAGGTTCTGAATTTATTGTAGTCTTACCAATATATAAAGTTAAAAGCTTAACTGAACAAAATGAAAGTTCCTCTGATTCTATCCAAAAGACAAATCTTGAATACTCTGATATATTTTAAAAAAGGAACTGTCGCAAATATTTGCAACAGTTCCTTTTAACTACTCTCTTTCATTTCCAATAAATATTACGGCTAATGCATCTGGACCAGCATGTGTACCAATAACAGGGCCTATATTATTTAAGATTACATCCTTAAATTTGTATCTCTCAATTACCTTTTCTCTTAAGGCATTAGCGTCTTCTTCACAGTCTGAATGGGCAATAAATACTATCTGTTCTTCTAAGTTAACAGCTTTCTCTTCTATCTCATTTAATAAATAATTTATTGCTTTCTTTCTTCCCTTTAACTTAACTCCAGGCACAACTCTACCCTCTTTAGTAACTTTTAGTGTAGGCTTTACCCCAAGTAACCCCCCAATTGCTGCAGTTGTTCCAGATATTCTTCCCCCTCTTTTTAAATGCTGAAGATCATCAAGAATAATAGCATATTGTACTTTAGTTCTATTATCTACTATCCACTTTACAATTTCATCTATATTTTTCCCACTCTTTTTTAGCTCATTTGCATAATAAACTAATAAACCTTGCCCTAAAGTTACCCCCTTAGAATCAATGACTTCGATTCTTCTATCTTTATATGACTCTAAAAGATTTTCTCTTGCTATCCTTGCACTATTATATGTCCCACTAAGTTCGCTAGCTAAGGATATATAAATTATGTCATTTCCTTTTTCTAGTTCTTTCTTAAAGGCTTCTTCAAAAGTAAATACATTAACTTGTGCAGTTGATGTTAATTCACCTTCTCTTAAAGATTTATAAAAATCATCATACTTTATAGTTTGTCCTAAATCATCTTCTAAAAATTCACCTTTAATATTTACTGTTAAACAAACTAAACCAATATCATTTTCCTTAACTATATTTAAAGGTAGATCACTTGCTGAATCTGTATATATTTTAATACTCACTATTAATTCCTCCATTTTTCATAGTGTTACAGATAGTATAAATGATACCTTTAATAAAATCAATTAGTTTGACAATCAAATTATTTAATTTCCAAACTTATTCTCTCTAAATCATCTTATTTCTTTACTTTTCACTAATTTTAGAAAGAAAGAAGTAATAAAAGCCTTAAGCTTCTATTACTTCTTATCTTTATATTATATTGAATTTAACTTTTCTTTATATTCTAGTTCTATGATTTTCTTTTTTAACCTCTTGTTTTCATTAAGCAGTTCTTCATAATCATCAATAGATAAAGCCGACTCTTCATCTTTAAAAATTGTCTGTCTTGCAGACTCTTTTAATATACTATTATAAAATCTAGTTTGATTATGGTCCTTATTCTCTATTGTTGTATCTAATAGTCCATCTCTTATCATTATTACCCTACTAGAGAAACTTGCTATATATGGATCATGAGTAACCATTACTATTGTAATATTATCTTCTTCATTTAATTTTCTTAATATTGATAATAACTCATCAGAATTCTTTGTATCTAATGCACCTGTAGGTTCATCTGCTACTATAATTTTAGGATTAGTAATTAAAGCTCTACATGCTGCTACTCTTTGTTTTTGTCCTCCTGAACATTCTGAAGGATATTTATCCAGTATAGTATTAATTCCTAACCTTTTAGAAACAGATTCTACCCTTTTATCGCATTCTTCCTTTTCAGCTCCCATAATTATTAATGGAGATGTTATATTATCCCTTATGGTTAAATTGTCTAGTAGATTACACTCTTGGAATATAAACGAAATATACTCTCTTCTTAAAAGGCTCAATTGCTTTTCTGTATAAGATCTAATATACTTACCATCAATATATATTTTTCCTCTAGTTGCTTGGTCAATTGTGGCTAATAAATTTAAAAGAGTTGTTTTACCAGAACCAGAAGGTCCCATTATAGCAAGAAACTCTCCTTCTTCAATATCAAGATTAATCCCCTTTAAGGCTTGGAATGGATTCTTAAAACTTCCATACTCCTTAATTACATTTTTAGCTTCGATTATTTTTCCCATTTATATCCCTCCATAAATTTCTTTTCTATAATACGTGGGTATTTTAAAAGCCCCATTCTTACCCTCCCTAACTATATTTTATAAAAGAAAAATCACAATCTAATCTCAAATTCAAAACAAAATATAACAATTTTGTTACAATGAAAAAGAGAAGTAGATATTTATTTGGTTTGTTCCGTCACAAGGCTCCAAGTCACAGCAAAACAAATATCCACTCCCCTCATACTGAATGTAAGGAAACTATAAAATTATTATCATTGATTTAATAGTTTTCATCTCATCTATTAATTAAATTATCTCATACTTTTTATAACCAAATTTAAATATTAAGTATCCTATTAGAATAACTATTGAGGCAGTTAAGAATGGTAACTTACTTCCATAAGCAAATATAAATCCTGAGTATAATGAGCCAATTATCATTCCAATTGCTCTTGCTGAATTTTGTATTCCAGCTATCTTTCCATTATCCTTATTGGATACCTTTGAAATAATATTTTGAAGCATAGGTTGATAAACAGCAGAACTTCCTACAAATAATAAAATAAATAGGAAGAATAAAGGAACTAAATTAAATAATGTTGCTCCTCCTATACATAAAGCCATTGAAATTCCTGAAATTCTTAAGGCTTTTACCTCTCCAAACCTTTTTGCAAGCTTTCCTGTAAAGAATATATTAGTTAAGAATCCAAATATTCCAGCTATAGCTAAGAATATACCATTAATTGTTGGTGGAAGTGATAGTACTGACTCTATATAGTAGTTAATGCTTGAATTGTAACTAGTTACAGCAAAGAAAAATACTACCACCTGACTCATTATAAAAATAACTTTGGGATTAAGTACATTTATAGACTTAGTATATGCTTTTTCCTTTTCTACTTTATCTATATTTTTCTTAGTAACAGTTTCTTCTAAGAAAAAATAAAATAGTATGCATATAACTATACTTAAAATAAATTGTACAGAAAAGGTTATTTTATAATTATTATTTCCTATTACTCCACCTAGAAGAGACCCTATAGCTCCACCAAAAGTTGATGCAGCAGCATAATATGTCATACCTTTTAATCTTCCCTCTTCATCTGTAATATCAGCAATATAAGCAAGAATTACTGTTAAAAAACTTATAACTGATGCTCCACCTATAAATCTCCAAAAAACAATAATTACTGGATTACTACTAAATCCAAAACCTACTTGAGATATCCCATATCCCAAAATACCTAAAATCATGAATTTAATTCTTCCACCTTTATCAGATAACTTTCCCCAAATTGGTGAAAAAATAAAATTCCCTATAGACATAGCTGCAAAAAAAACTCCAAATAAATATGAAGGTAATTTATTTTGAGTTATAAACATTGGCGTTACTGGGTGAGCCATATTTAATACTATATAAGTTAATACAGTTAGAACCGTAACTGTTTTTAATGATTTACTCCTCATTTTTTCTCCTCTCATCTTACGTTTTCCTCTATTAGTATACATAAGAGAAGGAGTATTCTCAAGTTATACTCTATTTAGTTTCATTATATTTCCTATCATTATTATTTCCTTAAGTGAAAAAATACTTATAAGAGGTGAGATATAATGAAAAACATACTTATAACTGGATGTGGATCTGGTCTTGGAAGAAAGGCTGCAATTGCACTAGCAAATAGAGGACATTTTGTATATGCAACTACTCATACTCAGGAACAAGCTGACCACTTAAATAAATTAAATAAAAAGTGGTGTCTCCCTATGTATGCATTTAAATTAGATATTAGAAACCCGGATGATAGACATAAAGTAAGAAAGCTTAACTTAGATGTCCTTATTAATAATGCTGCTATAGGTGATTCAGGCTCTGTTTGTGAAATTGATGTTAATAAATATAGAAATGTCTTTGAAACTAATGTTTTCTCTGCCATTGAATTAACTCAAGAGGTTTTAAAAGATATGATTTCTAAAAGGGAAGGAAGAATTATATTTTTATCATCCCTTGCTGGACGTTCTCCTATTCCGTTTTTATCTCCTTATTGTAGTAGCAAATTTGCCCTAGAAAGTATAGTTCCCGCATTAAATATGGAGCTTAAAGAATTAAATAAGGTTAATATTCCTGTAATTTTAATAGAACCAGGTGCCTACTCTACAGGCTTTAATGAAAAAAATATAAGTAAACAATTTGAATGGATGAAGGTAAAATCATATTTTAAAAATAAAATTAGAAAGTTAGAAAAGAATCAATTTAGATACTTTAAAATAACTTCTTCTTCAAATTTTTCTTCTATAGTAGCCCAATATATTAGAGCAGTAGAAGATATAAAGCCAAAGGAAAGATATATTGCTCCTACTTATCAAGGAGTATTTATAAAAGCAAAAAATATTTTAACTAAGTAGCTAAAAAAAGTGCTTTACAATAACTATAACAATCATAATCCATATAAAAACTATAATGCCACCAGCTACATAATTTTTAGGCTTTCCCTCTTTAAATAAATTCTCAGATTCCTTTTTACATTCTTCAAATAAATCCTTTGGAATAAGCTTAAGGCATAAATAAATTCCAAGAGGTAATAAGATTAAATCATCTATGTATCCTAATATAGGAATAAAGTCAGGAATAAAATCTATTGGGCTTAGTGCATACCCAACCACTATAATAGCCATTACTTTAGCCATTATAGGAACTTCCTTTTTCCTATAAACTAGATACAGTGCTTTTATATTACTTTTAAGATCTATCGCTTTTTTCTTTAAGAATTCCATACAATCACCCAAGATAATTATAGCTCTATATAAATAATAATTAAAAGAGAAACTGCAAATAAATGCAATTTCTCTTTCTTAAATATTTATTCTACTGGATATATTTCTTTTATAATTTTATTCTTATTTCTAATTGTAGCTAGAATACCTATAAGAGTTATAGGGCCAACAGCACTTATAATTAGAAATACTGAGAATAGTGGTGTAAAATAACCTGCTATTATATATACAATAAAGTTTGATAAAAGTAGTATAACAGGTAGCATTAAACCTACTCCAAAGAAAAGTATATTTTCTTTATATATAATATTTATAATTTCCTCTTTACTATAACCAAGAATTTTTAATTGTCTATATTCCTTTATCTTTCTTTCCCACTCCACAATGGTTTTATAAAGTAGGGCTAATCCAACTAGCATACTTGTTATAACATAACAATAAAGAGAACTTGATATAGCACCCTCTACTATACTATATCTTACAGTAATCATGCTGTAATAAAGAAGAGATAACACTAAACCTAGTATGAAATATAACGAGCCTCTTAAAGTGCTTATAAAGTTTCCTATATAAATTTTTCTTAACCCTTTATAAGTAAAACTCATTCTGCTAAGCTTTTTCCCTATGCTTGGAACAAAATATTTTATAATTCCATATAATCCAAATAATCCACCGAAGGATAGGACATATACAGCATATTCAGCACCTTGAGTATTTCCCCAAAAAATTGCAAATATAATTGGCATTAAAAATAAAATTACAAAAATTATATTAGGAACTTTAACATGTCTTAAATCTATTTGAGACTTATTATTATTAAGATTTAATAATTCAACAGGCTCTCTTCTATAAACATCACCTAAGTTTAAAAGAGCTAATAATCCAAATTCGAATAAAAACACTAGTAAAGTATACTTAAACATGTAAAAATTAATAGTCCAAATATCTCCCCAATGTCCTGAAATGCTATACATTAAAATGTTACTTAAAGGAACAAATATAAATCCAAGTACTGTTCCTATAGCCCCTCCTATAAGAAAGAATATACTATTTTCAAACATTATATACTTTATTCTATCTCCAAGAGTTGCACCATTTAATGTAAAGAAGGCAAACTCTTTGCCCTTATTCTTTATAAAATATGAATTACAAAAATAAGTAAATACTAAAACCACTAAAAATAAGATTAAGAAGTTTTGTCCATGAAGCAAGGTAGGTTCCTCTATAAAAAATTGCAACTTAGTATCAAGTTGAACTATTTCATTTTGGCTTTCATTAATAACTACAGTATCTACGCCTTCAAAATAAGTAGCATTTGTAAAACAATTTAATACCATTAACACAGTAATAAATGAAATTACTATAGCAAATACATAAATAGAATTATCTTTTAAATCTTTCTTTATATTTAATAAAGCATATCTTAACATTCCCATTTTTTCTCCCCCTTTAAAGTTTATATATCTGTGTCATAAAAAAAGTTTCTCTTAGATAAAAATAAATAAGATAAATACGGAACTGTAACATTTATTATTAAACCTAACACTAATGAAAATATTAAAGGTATAAAAATATTCACAGCACTAATAACAACATTATAGGGAACTAACATAATAATATAACTTCCTATATAGGGTCCAAATATAAGTATTGGTACAGAAGATATAACAAATGTATAGTACCCTTCCATAACAACTAGCTTTTTAACATCTCTCCTGTGCATACCTATTGCCATTAAGGTTTCAAATTCTACTCTTCTTGATATAAGGCTTGTCAAAGTACTATTAGTAATATTTAAAATAGCTATAATTTCTATGATTATGGATATTATTAATCCTATTTTAGCAACACCATTTTGAAATTTTATAATATCACTTCTAATACTTATACTAGAAAATCCATCTGCATTTTGATTAAAAAACATACTTAAACACTTCTCTACATCCAAAGACAAATAGGCATTAATTGCAAATATTATAATTATTGATGCAAAAATAATAGATCCTATAGTTAATATACTTCTATTTTTATTACTAAGTATATTAGAAATAGCAATATCTTTTAATCTAATTCTTCCATTTGTTAAAGAAATACTCCTACTTTTATCTAAAGTTTGAGAGCTATCACTGTAGTCAAATTTTATATTTTCAACTGTATCAGATGGTTTACTACTACTAAAATTAATTATCATAGTAATAACAACTAAGGTTAATGCTATTAAAAAGTAGGGGTACCTCACTTCTCCTATTAATGTATAACCAGTAATATCAACTACATCTTTACATATAAAATTACTTATTAAGTATGCAATTGCTATCCCTAAAGGAATTCCTATAATGCTACACTTCATTCCTTGATAGAATAATAGTTTTCTTACATTCTTGCCTTTCATTCCAACAATTCTTAATAATTTATAAGTACTTCTTTCTGTAATTACATGAATATATAAAATAGTGTATATTATGAGATATGATGCAAAGGATATTAAGATTATTAGAAAGGTAATTGCCATAGTACAATTTGTAAGCATTGTCATATTACCAGAATATATACTTAATTCATCATTACTATCTTTAATAATACCTACAACATTAAATGTACTGCTCTGTATAACACTTCCATTTTCGTCAAGCATTACACCCACATTAATCTTACTTCCTACTTTTACCCCCTTTAAGGTGTTATACGCCTCATAACTTAACAATAGGTCATTTGAGTTTTTGGGAAAGTCTCCTACCAAAAGATTTATTCCTTCCTTTTTAAAAAACTCTGGTGATGAAGTTTTCTTTAGGACTATTCCATCTTTTTCATATATTAAAGTTTGGTTATTTAAACCATTATATATATCTTGGGTAGTAAAGGTTATGTTCTTAACCTTTGAAACTTCATAAGATATATTCCCTCCATTTATGAATTCATTTACATCTCCATCAATATCTCCTTGTATATATTCTTGGCTTTCATAAAACTTAATAGTTTCTTTAGCATTGTAACCGATAATAAAAGTAACCATTATAAGAGAAGTAGAAAACATAATTGCTAAGGTTAAAAATATATTTCTCATCTTACAATTACGAGATATTTCATTACATAACTTAAATAAAATCTTTCTATTCTTGCTATCAATCATATTTTAATCCTCTACTATTTTTCCATCTTCTATTCTTATGGTTCTATGAGCTAACTGAGATATATCTTCATTATGAGTTATCATTACAATAGTTTGATTATATTTCTGAGCTGAATACCTTAATAAGCCAACTACTTCTTGGCTCATCTTAGAATCTAAATTACCTGTTGGTTCATCAGCTAAAATTAAAGCTGGTTTTGAAGCTAAAGCCCTTGCTATTGCAACTCTTTGCTGCTGCCCTCCTGAAAGCTGTGAAGGTAAAAAGTTGATTCTATTTTCAAGTCCTAGAGTCTTTATAATTTCATCAATATACTCCCTATTTACTTTAAGTCCATCAAGTTCTATTGGCAAAACGATGTTGTCATAGACCTTTAGCACATTAATTAAGCTATAATTTTGAAATATAAATCCTATTTGTCTTCTCCTAAAAACAGTAAGCCTATCTTCATCTAAAGAATAAATATCCTCACCATCAATTACTACCCTTCCCTCATCTGGCCTAGTTAACCCACCTAAAATATGAAGTAAAGTAGTTTTACCACTGCCTGAAGAACCTATAATTGCTACAAACTCTCCCTTCTTTATTTCTAAACTAATGTTATCTACTGCTTTTACTAATTTTTCTCCACTACCAAAATACTTTTTTAAACCAATTGCCTCTATCATAACTTTTCCCCTCATTTATATTCTATAAAATGAAAATAACATTCTAATCTCAAAATAAAATTAAATATCACACTTTTGTTACTTTTATAAAAAAGGTGTGGCGGATATTTATTTCCCTTGTTCCGTCGCAAGCTCCAAGTCACATGGAAACAAATATTCACCCCACGCGTACTAAAGGTAAGGAAATTATAAAATTACTATCCTTTATTTTATATTTTTTAATATGAAAATGTAATAATACCTTTGATTTATAGCTAATTGAAATTTTATAATTTACTAGACAGTAAAATAAGAGGTGATAAACACCTCTTTAAACTTACTATTTTTTTAACAAAAATACTGAAAAAGTAGATCCTACTCCCTTTTGGGATGATACCTTAATATATCCACCTTCCTTGTATACTATCTCCCTAGCTAAATATAAACCAACACCAAGGCCCTTAACTTCCTTAACATCTTCACTTCTATAAAATCTTTTAAATATGTTGTTTATCTCATTCTTATGTATTCCAATTCCTTCATCAATTATATCAATTCTAACAAACATATCTAAGGGAATTACCTTAACTTTAATATTACTTCCTTTGTTAGAATACTTAATTGCATTTTCAATTAAATTAAGTAAAGCTTCAGATGTCCACTTTAAATCGAATATTCCTTTAATAGTTCTATCACATTCCACCTCTATGGAAATATTCTTCTTATCTCCTTCAGAAAAAACTCCGCTTAAGGCTAATGCTAAAACCTCTTCAATAAAATACTCCCCTTCACTTAATGAAATCAGCTCACTTTCAAGCCTAGATATTTTTATAAGTCCATCAATAAGCCACTTTAACTTATTAATTTGGCCATCCATTAATAATAAAAACTCCCTACTTTGATTTGCGTCTAAGTTCTTTTCTATTAAAGTAGAATTATACATAGAAATATTGGTTAAAGGGGTTTTTACTTGATGTGACAAATCAGTAATAAAGGATTGAATTCTACTCTTTTCTTCCTCATATTTATTCTTTTCAGATTGAAGTATGGATATTAATTCCTTTAGTTTATTGTCTTCCCTTGAGGAGATTGTATCCTCTGTAATATTAAATTTAGCATCCATCTTCTTATCCATTACTTCTTCTAAAAAATCACACCTTTTATCTGATGCTTTAACTATGCTTATCTTTATGGACATAAAAGTACTTAAGACTGTTATAAGTGAAATAAAAACATTTATGGCAAACACAATCATTAAGTATTCATTTTCTTTGTCCAACATAAAACAATATCCTATAAGTAACATGAAGGCAGAAATGGATATATAAATATACATTAGCTTTTTGGAAAAAAATTTCATTTTATGCATCCTCTCCAATCCACATATAACCTATACCATATATTGTCTTTATATACTTCACTCCATCATCCTTACTTTCAATTTTGCTTCTCAATCTATTTATATTTACTGTTAGGGCATGTTCATCAATAAAGTTCTGATCTTTATCCCACAGCTCCTCTAAAAGATTATTTCTTGTAAGAACTTTTCCTTTTGAATTAACAAAAACCCTTAAAAGCTTAAACTCTGTTGGAGTAATATCAACTCTCTCTCCATTTTTATTAAGTATAAATTTATCAAAATCAATCTCTAAATTATTAATCTTATAAATATAAGTTTTTTTATTTCCTTCATACCTTCTTAGTACAGCTTGTACCCTTTCCTTCATAATACTTAAACTAAAGGGCTTAGTTATATAATCATCTGCTCCAAGTTTAAAACCATTAACTATATCAAACTCCATATCACAAGCACTTAAAAATATAATTGCAGTATTTTTGTTCTTTAATCTGATCTCACTACATAAATCAAAGCCACTTCCATCTGGAAGATTAACATCTAAAATTATTAAGTCATAGTCCTTTTCTATCTCTAATCTTCCTTCAAAAAGTGAATATACTCCCTTTACATCAAAACCTTCTTCTTTTAAATTAAAAGTAATTCCTTTATTTAATGCTCTGTCATCTTCAATTATTAGTATCTTTTTCATTTTATCCCCCACATAATTACCCACAATGCTTTTTATACATTAAGAGAAACACCATCAACAGTGGTGTTTCCTCATTATCTTTCTTATCCTATTTATCTAAGTTATTATCTTCTCTTATCTTTAAAATATCTAACCTTATCTTCTTCATTTATTTCTCTAAGAACTCTACAAGGATTACCCACAGCAACAACTCCTGATGGAATGTCTTTTGTAACTACACTTCCTGAACCAATTACAGTATTCTTTCCAATTGTTACCCCAGGATTAATTATTACTCCTGCTCCTATCCATACATTATCCTCTATATTTATAGGAAAAGCATACATATCTCCTTCATTTCTCCAATCAGGATCAACAGGGTGACCAACTGTAATTAAGGTAACTCTTGGCCCAAATAAAACATGATTTCCAATATTTATTGGAGCTGTATCTAAAAAAATGCAATCAAAATTCACAAAGCAAGTATTGCCAAAAGAAATATTTTTACCATACTCACAATTAAATGGTGGTAATATATGTACATCCCCACTCTCTTTAAATAGCTTCTTTAACATAGGCTCGTTTCGTCCAACATTTAAAGCATTTCTTGCATTAAACTCATAAAGTATATTACGTGCATTACACATATCTTTATACATTTCTGGATCTCCAGGCCTAAATAATTCCCCATCTCTTATACAATCTCTTACACTTTTATCCATATTAATCACCTCTAAATATTAATAACCCTAATTACATTAAAACACTTTTTTGTATACCTTTCCACTATTATCTATACAAATAAAGAAAAAACATTATCAAATTTGTAATGCTTCCTATATATTACAACACTTTGCTGCATTAATTACATTAATATTACAAATATTTACATATAAAAAAATCGCCAAGGCGACTGTGGAGCCGTCGATTTTTTTCAGCGCACTCTGGCTTTTGGAAACGCATGTGAGCAAAAGACCAGGCGCATATAATTTTATTTTTTATTCTTTAGGAAGAAATGAACTAATGTATCGCTAAATTGTTGAAGTTATCCACAATTTAATTGAATCTATAATTTCCTAAAGCATAAAAAATAGCTAATGCAAATACTATTAAGTTGCATTAGCTACTCCTTTATTAATTAAAAATCACTTTGCTTCTTTCTAAGGTATTAGTAAGAAATGAAAGTAAAACCCCATAATTAGTAATATATACTTTTCTTTCTTTACATAAATTAATTCTATTTAAAATTGTCTTCCTATTAACCATACACCCACCACAGTGTATTATTAGCTTATAATCCCCTATATCCTCTGCAAAATCATATCCTATTTTAAATTCAAAATCTAATTTACCACCTACATACTTTTCTAATAGTGTTGGAATTTTTACTCTTCCTATGTCTTCATGGGAGACATTATGGCTACAGCTTTCAGAAATAAGCACTTTATCACCTGGTTTAAGATTTCTTACTCCCCATACTCCATTGATAAATTCATTTATATCTCCTTTCTGTCTTGCAAAAAGCATAGAAAAACTTGTAAGCATTATATCTTTAGGAACAATTTCATCTACAAACTTAAAAGCTTGAGAGTCTGTTATTACTAAATCAACATCTTTTATCTCTTCTAATGCCTCTTCTAATTCTGTATCCCTTACAACATAACTCTTTATACCATGGTCTAAGCAATCTCTTATGCATTGAACTTGTGGAAGTATTAACCTTCCCTTAGGTGCTTCTGAATCTATAGGAACAACTAAAATAACCTTTGAACCATATGGTAGTAAATCCCCTATTAAAGGTAATTCTTCCTCTTCTTTTTCTATTAGCTTAATAAGCTTTTCTTTAACTTCTTCTATACCACTATCATCTTTAGCAGATATAAATATTCCATTTTGATAATCTTTTTTTATCTCTTTTATCTCATCATTTTCTAAGATATCTACTTTATTTATTACAAGTAAATAAGGAATATTATATTTCTTAAACTCTTTTTTCATTTTATTAAATGAGGATAAATCTTTATCCTTCCCATCAATAATGTAAAGAGCAATATCTGTTCTTTTTAGTAACTCTAAGGTCTTATTTACTCTTAAATCCCCAAGGACAGTATTATCTTCAAGACCAGCTGTATCAATATATAAAACTGGTCCTACTGGAATAAGCTCTACCCCTTTACTAACTGGATCTGTTGTTGTGCCTTCTCTTTCAGACACTATTGAAATATTAGAGTTACAAAGCTTATTAAAAAGAGATGACTTTCCAGAATTAGTTTTTCCATATAGAACTACATGCTTTCTATTTCCTCTAGGTGTATTGTTCATAGTTCCTCCTAAATATACAGATCTCTTTCACCATTTTTTAATCTATCTATATTTCTTATTACAAAATCTCTAGTCTCTTTTTTATTTATTTTTTCTGCTTCTCTTCTAACTAAAGCTTCTGCTTTGTTCTTAAACTCATCATCACCATAATCTAATGCATATTCCATTAAAGTAGATAATGCATTAGGCTCACAGCAATATTGAATTTCCCCTGATTTTGCAAGTTCCATAAATCTATCACCAGTTCTTCCTCTTCTATAGCAAGCTGTGCAGTAACTTGGAATATAACCATCGTCCATTAATTCCTTTAATATTTCTAAAGGACTTCTTTCATCTGAAAGCTTAAATTGTGTAATTTCCTTTTCTTCTTCCCTTTCCTTATATCCCCCAACTCCTGTGCTTGAACCTGCACTCATTTGTGATATACCATGCTTTAATAAATCTCTTCTCATCTCAGCATCTTCTCTTGTAGATATAATCATTCCTGTAAAAGGTACTGCAATTCTAATTATTGCCACTATCTTCTTAAAGGTTTCATCATCTACTAAATGAGGGAAATTTTCTAACGATACACCTTCTGCTGGTCTAAGTCTAGGAACTGAGATTGTATGGAATCCTACACCATACTTCTCTTCTAGGTGTTCATTATGAATCATAAGACCAAGAACCTCGAATTTAGGATCAGCTAATCCAAATAAAACTCCTGCCCCTACATCATCTATTCCACCTTCCATTGCTCTATCAAAAGCTGTCAAATGATATTCATAATTACTTTTTAAGCAATTGGGATGTACTTTTTCATAAGTAGGTTTATGATAAGTTTCTTGGAATAGAATATAAGTTCCAATACCTGCTTCCTTAAGCATTTTATACTCCTCAACTGTAGTAGCTGCAATATTAACATTTACTCTTCTGATTTCCCCATTATCCCTTTGTGTATTGTAAATAGTTTTCAAGGTCTCTAGAACATATTCAATAGGAGCATTTACTGGATCTTCCCCAAGTTCTAATGCTAGCCTCTTATGTCCCATTTTTTCAAGTATTCTTACTTCCTGTGCCACCTCTTCTTGGGTAAGCTTTCTTCTTTTAAAGCTATTACATCTATGATATCCGCAATAAACACAGTTATTTACACAATAATCACTTACATAAAGTGGAGCAAACATAACTATTCTTTTTCCGTATATATCTTTTTTAATTTGTCCAGCTATTTCATACATTTCTTCAATTTGATCTTTATCCTCTATTTGAAGTAGAAGTGCTATGTCCCTATGCTTTAGTCCTTCTTTTCTCTTAGCTTTTTCTAACACCTCTTGTATTTGTTCTTTAGTGGCATTTTTTGATTCATCTAGAAGTCTTTCAATGTAGTCCTTATTTATAAACATATTTTTTCCTCCTTAACCCATTGAATATTATCTCCACGACCAATCTCAATCTGAAATCCTGCTCTATTAATTCTCCCTTCAATGCACATTCTACATTCTGCTGCTTCATCACCAGTACAAATTTTACCATCATAAAGAGAATACTTGTCCCTAACATCTGTTGGAGAAAGATTAGGCATAACTACGTTTGCACCTGCCTTAATACCAAGTTCTCTTCCTATTGGATTTATACTTCCTAATGCAGTTGTTGCAGGTAATAAAACATTTGGTAGAAGTAATCTAACTATGGCCAAAATAGTTATTGTGTCTTCTAAAGTACCACCTTTTTCATCCTTTAAACTTGTGTCTTTATGAGGTATAAAAGGTCCTATCCCACACATTTCTGGTGTTAACTCTTTTATATAAAGTAAGTCATTTACTAAATCTTCTGTAGTTTGGTTAGGTAGTCCTACCATAAATCCTGCTCCTATTTGGTATCCTATCTTCCTAAGATTTAATAAACACTCTCTTCTATTTTCAAAACTAGCTCCTGGATGTAATTTTTTATATAGTTCTTTAGTTGCAGTTTCATGTCTTAAAAGATATCTATCTGCACCTGCTTTAAACATTCTTTCATAAGATTCATAACTTCTTTCACCTAAAGAAAGAGTAATTGCATTATTGGGGAATCTTTCCTTAATCTTAGTTATTATTTCAACCATTATATCATCTGTAAAATAATCATCTTCTCCACCTTGAAGAACATAGGTTTTATAACCAAGCTTGTCCCCTATTTCTGCACATAATAATATTTCCTCTACAGAAAGCCTATATCTATCAGCTTCTTTATTTCCTCTTCTAATTCCGCAATACTCACAATTTCTTTTGCAGTAATTAGTAAACTCAATAAGGCCTCTCATATAAACCTTATCTCCGTATGTTTTCATTCTAGTATCATGAGCCTTATCTATTAGATAAGATTTAGACTCTTCATCTAGATTATCTAATAGATAAATAAGCTCTTCCCTAGAGGCATTGTTTTCATTGTATAACTTATCAATAATGTCTCTAATATTCACTTTAAATCTCCTTTTTAGCAATTGCTGTTTTTACAGTAACTCCTGAAATATTACCAAGCTTTCCTGTTAAAGTATTTATATCATCAACCTCTCCAACAACTGTTAAAGATATTACTGATATTTCACCTTCAAATGGAATGCCCATTCTACCTTTCATACTACCTCTAAATGATGCTACAACATCATTAAATTCACTTTGACATTCTCTTGGGTCCTCTAAAATACATCCGATTACAGCTATTCTCGCCATTTTTATACCTCCTATAATGCAAAAAGAGGTCTCTTTAATAGAGACCTCTAAAAATTTACGCAAAATAAACCTAGCAAAGCTAAGTAAGTCTTATAATAATTTTGGCCTCTTTCAGATTAGATTGCTCTTTTCTGTTAGATATTATTCAAAATTTCAACTCACCTAAAAGATTTTTCTCTTAACTAAGTTGTTAATATTATAACATACTTAGTTTTACTTATAAATATGAATTAGATTTTTATCTATAGGAAAATATAATCCTGTAAGGAGTGATTAATTTGAGTAAAAAAAATTCTAGTATAAATTCAGCAAAAAATAAACTTAGCTCTATTGAAGCTAATTTAACAGAAGCACATGCACAGGCTAATGATGAAGGTAAAGAAAAAATAGAAAGTGCTATGGAAGCTGTAGTAAAAGCATCTGAATCCTTATCTGAAATATAAAAAGAAGTTGCTCTTAGCAACTTCTTTTTATAAAATACTTTTCTAGTTTTACTGAATTAATAATATATTTATTTACGTTTTAATTTACGTATAGCTATACCACTTCCAAGCATTGTTAATGCAATAAGACCAATTGATGCAACATCTCCTGTCTTTACAGGACTAGAAGTTGATGGTTCCTTTGGCGCTTCTGAATCTTTTAACTTCAATTCATCAATTGCTTTTAATAAATCATTATTAGCATTATCAATATCTGTTTGAGTAGACTCTTCATTTTCTAAAACTTTCTTAGCTTTATTTAAAGCATCCTTAAGTTTAGCTGCTGATTCATCTGTATATTTAGATATGTCTATTTTTTCTGCTTTATTTATTGTATTATTTAAATCATCCTTGTTTACAGTAACTTCTTCAGTACTATCTTCTACCTCCCAAGTATAAGTAGTAAATCCGTTAGGAACCTTTACATTAGCAACTTTATCATCAAGTACTAAATCTACATTCTTTTCTTCACCTTTATTATTTAATATCATAACATATTCTTTAGAATCATTGTCTTCTTTATTGATATACACAACATTTGTAATACCTTCTATAGTTTCAGATGATTTTATTCTTTGAGCTCCGTAATCTAAATATCTTGACATTTGCCCTATAGAATATAAATTTGCACTATAAGTGGCATCCTTAGTATCTGTATTTATTGTAACTAACCTATTACGCCATTTTGCTCCTTCTGATGCTCCTACTGCATACCATTTGTCTGGTGAATCACCTAAGTTTTCACTTCTACTATCAGTCCAATGTAATGTTCCACCATTTTGGTCTGTCATTTGTGTCCATCCAGTATAAGAACTACAATTTAACTTGAAATAATCCAATATTGTTCCTGGACCCATTCCCCCTGCTTCTGTTAAATATACAGGTTTACCAGTTTCATTGTAAGTATCTAACATTACTTCTGGGTCTCCCCAATATGGATGGAATCCTATACCATCTGCTGCTTCATAAGTAGCTTCTCCGTTTTCACCTTCGAAAATACGATAATAATTTTTAGTTTCTGTGCTATTTGGATCTTTCCAATCCCAGAAGTTAAAATCATGCATCCACAATTTAGTATCAATATTTTCATCCTTAAATACTTTTTTAATTTCAATAGCCAACTTTTGTTGTTGCTCAATACTTATATCCATTGCAGGATATACTACATCCATACCTGGTTCATTTAATAAAGTTATAGCATCTATTTCAATTCCTTCAGCTTCATATGCCTTTATAAATTTAGCATAATATCTTGCAAAAACATTAATGCAATCATCTCTTAAAGCAGAAGCTTGTCTATGACTTCCATCTGGATTTTTCTCAACAAATCCTGTAAAAGTACCTGAAGTTGTCATCCAAGCTGGAGCACTCCATGCAGATCCAAAGAATTTAGCATCTGGATTATACTTTAAGATTAGTTTTGCCACATCCACTAGATGATATTTGTAATCCTTTTCTATAGAGAAATATTCTAGGTCAAAATCCTCTTCTACACCTTGTGGTAATTCATCATATGACCAGAAGGGAATATGCTCAATACAATCAGGACTACCAATAGTAATTCTAAATTGATCTAAACCTGCACCCTCTGTAGGACTAACTAATTTTTTAATTATTTCTTCGCGTTTATCTTCTGGCATCTTCCATAAATTAGATACACTTGTTTCATCTAAAGAAATACCTATTCCTTGATATTGTTGATACTTTACTGAGGGATCTATTACAATTTCAGTGTCTCCCTTTTCTCCATTAGCATCCTTAAAGTAACTTTTATCTAAAGACTGCCACTGCTTGCTATTCCCTGTTGAATAGGTTCCTGAAATTTCAATTAAATTGTCACCATTTTTGGCTAACGCCACACTTGCATTGCTACCAATAATAACAAAACCCAATATTACCGCCAACATTCCTCGTAGCTTCTTTTTTCTCATATCTCTCAACCTCTCTTTTTGATAAAATTTTATTTCCCATGCTTCACAAGCATCCTAAATATTGGAAGTTTTGAACTTATATCATTTACCTATATACTAACAACACTTACTTTTTCTGTAAATAACCTCTTTTTATGATTTGTACTAGTTTTTAAACTTTTCAAACAAAAAAAGAGAAATTGCATTTACAATTTCTCTCCTTAATTCTTTTAATTAAATTATCTTTTTCAATTAATTACCCATCTTTTCTTAATGATTTCAAGGCATTTGTAAGTTTTACTGGATTACCATATCTTAATGTTCCCATTCTATAAATCTTAGCGCCTAAAACTCCAACAAGTCCTGTTGAAACAGCTAATATTAATAATGAAATTACTACTTCTATAGCTTTAACACTTCCCATTGCAACTCTTACGAACATAGCCATACAAGAACTAAATGGTACATATGATAATACCCTCATAAGCATTGACTCTGGATTGCTTAAACCAAACATTACAGCCATAAAAACAACTACAAATATCATTGTAACAGGAGATGCACTTTTACCAATATCCTCTGTCTTAGAAACTAATGCTCCTAATGAACCAAATATAAATGCATAGAATAGATATCCAAGTAATCCAAATATAGCAAATGTGGCTAGAGTTTCACCTGAAATATTGAATATGAAATCAAGCTTTCCTCCCCATGCTGCACTATTAACTTTATAAGTTACTAAAGCAGAAGCTAATATTACACCTACTTGCGCCAAACTTGCAATTGTAGCAGCTAGTACTTTACCAAAAATTAATGCATTGCTACTTGCACTAGTTACTAGTATTTCCATAGCTCTATTACTCTTTTCAGTTGTAACAGATACAGCTATTAATTGGCCATAGTAAATAATCATAAAATATAAAACAAATATTAATCCATAAGTATAAGCAAAGTTACTTACTGTATCTTTACCTAGCAATTCAACCTCTGAATTTATTTGAGTATTATATAAAGCATCTATTTCATTAACATCTATACCTTTATCGCTAAAATAATTTTCTCTATTTAATCTAGATAAATATGAATCAAACATCTGTTGATTTCCATCACTAAAGCTACTATTTTGAACTATATATTTATAGCTTGTTGGTGAACTTAAGATAAATCCTGCTTCAACTTCCTCATTATTTACAGCATCCTTTACCTCTTGCTCATTAGTAGCAACTTTCCAACTTGAACTAATAAATATATTCTCTAGTCCTTTAACATCTTTAATTATATTTTCTTTATCAAAGATTATAAAGTTTTTCTTTTCTTCATCACTAACAGATTCACTTGATTCGGTCTTTTTGTCATCACCACCAAATAAACCTGACATATCAAAAAATGATGGTAAGCTTAATCCAACTATTAAAACTGCTGCAATTATTCCTGTTGTTATAAGATATCCTTTATTCTTGAAATAATTAGTTAATTCAAATCTTAGTACAGATAAAAATCCCTTCATTATTCGTCACCTGCCTTAAGTACAAATATATCATTTAAGGATGGTTCATATTCCCCAAACTTTTCTACATCAATATCACTCTTTATAATTTCAGACAATAAATCATTTTTGCTTCTAGATTCTTTAAGCTCTAAAATTACAAATTCTTTCATAACTTCATCTACTCTTATTATATCTCCAAAGTATTCTTCACACTTTTCTTTTAGTTCTATAGGAGAATAGTTATTAGCACTTAACATAAGCTTATTTTTACCAAAATCCTTCTTTATATCTTTAAGATTTCCACTTAATACAACATCACCTTTATTAATGATAGCTATATCTTCGCAAAACTCTTCAACATAATTCATTTGGTGACTTGAGAATATTACAAGCTTTCCATCTTCAATAAGATCTGTTACTACGTCCTTAAGAATTTGTGCATTAACTGGGTCTAAACCACTAAAAGGTTCATCTAAGATTACAATTTCAGGATTACAAACTAAAGTTTGTGCTAATTGAACCTTTTGTTGGTTACCCTTTGAAAGAGTTTCTAACAACCTATTTTCATATTCTTCAATTCCTAATCTCTTAAGCCAAAACTTTCCATTTGCTTTTGCTTCCTTTAAAGATATCCCTCTTAAGTTTCCTAAATACATTAGCTGATCGATTACTTTTTTCTTAGGATATAAACCTCTTTCTTCTGGTAAATAACCTATTTGAAAATCTTTAGGGTTAAACTTTTTACCGTCAATTGTGATTTCCCCTTCATTGGCTTTAAAAACATCCATTAGAATTCTAATTGTTGTTGTCTTACCTGCTCCATTTCTACCAAGTAGCCCTAAAGCTTTTCCACTTGATATAGAAAATGAAATTCCATGAAGTACTTCTGTTTCACCAAAAGTCTTCTTTATGTTTTTCACTTCTAGCTTCATTCTTTTCCCCTCCAAATTAGTAAATATTACTATAGCAACTTTAAAACCATTATACATTTTATAAATAACCTCGTAAAGAGTTATTTATTACTTTTTTATTTAGAATTTTAATGTTACTTCCTTAAGTATATTCTACTTTTATTGTGAGGATATGGAAATAACTCAAAGTCACTTTTAACAATTACTTAAGTCACTTTTAAGATAAATGAAAGGATTGCTATCTTACAATCCTTTCATAACATCTAAAAAACCAGTAATATGGTTAATATTCTTTTCATTTTTAATAACGTCACTAACTACATAACTAAAACTATCAAGAACCTTTTGTCTATCTCTATATAATATAGTTGTATTTGATTCTGAATCATTCATAGCAACTTCAAGACTAACAATACAATCTTTCAAATCCTCACCAAAAATACTTTTGTATGATGTAGAATCATAAATTTCTAATGCAGCAAATAAGTTTTTTACTACAGAATTATTAATAGTAAGCATATCTTCATCATTAATATCCTGTTTATTATATACTAAGCTCTTAGATGCATTATCTAAGTACTCACAAAATTTCCCATCAACTATCTTTGTATCATTTTCAATAGACTTCAAATTATAGAAAGACAGTACTAAGACTAAAGAAATAGAAATAATACTTATCCATTTATACCTTTTATTCATTTTTTCCCTCCTCTCTTCATCCTTATTATACAAAACAACCTATATATTTACTATAAAATTAAAAGAAACTGCAATTTGGCAGTTTCTTTATTTATTTTCAATCCTTACTGAACTACATACTCTCGCTAACAAGCTCAGTAACTTCTGCAGTTACATCATCTTCCTTTGCTCTTGTTAATATAAATCCTCCAATAGCAAATAGAACTATCAAACTAATAATTCCTTTATTTGATTGGCCTGTGATTTGAGTAACTATTCCAACTAAAAACGGTCCCATAATAGCAGCAAACTTACCAAATATATTATAGAATCCAAAGAACTCATTTGATTTTTCTTTTGGAACAAGTTTTGCAAAATAGCTTCTTGATATTGCTTGAATACCTCCTTGTGCCGAACCAACAGCCATTGCAAGTATCCAGAAATCTAAAGTAGTTTTTAGGAAGTACGCATATATTGAAATAATAACATATGTTATAATTCCAACATATAGCATTTTCTTTCCACCAAACTTTTCTGCAAGTCTCCCATAAAGAATTGTAAATGGAAAAGCTACAAACTGCGTTAATAAGAGAATAACTAATAGTGAGGTCATTGATATTCCAAGATCGGTACCATATGATGTTGCCATACCTATAATTGTATCAACACCATCTATATAAAAGAAGTAAGCAATTAAGAATGTAAATATTTTTCTATGAGCTCTAATATCTTTAAAGGTTCTTCCAATCCTCACAAAAGAATTCTTAACTGGATTTGGTTCCTTTTCTATGTAGTATTTTTGATTTACATTCTTTAATAATGGAATAGTAAAACTACCCCACCATAAAGCTGTAATTAAAAATGCTATTTTACAAGCTAAAGATATTGAAATACCCAATATTCCGTTTTGAGTAAGCATAACTATAACTATGGAGATTATGAAAGGTATTGTACTTCCTATATATCCAAGAGCAAATCCAGCAGAAGATACTTTGTCCATACGTTCAGTTGAAGTAGCATCCACAAGAAATGAATCATAGAAGACATTTGCTCCTGAAAATCCCAAAACAGTGAATCCATGGTTTACTAACAATAGCATTGGCATATCAGCTGGCACTAATGCTAACATAATAGTTGCAAAAATTCCAATGCCACAGAAGAACTTAAAAAATTTCTTTTTATAACCTTTGTAGTCTGCAATTGTACCTAGAACTGGCGCAATAAGTGATACAAATAAGGTAGAAATTGAAATTGTATATCCCCAAAGCGCAGTAGAATTAGACGAACTCATCCCACCATTTTCTGCAACCATCTTAAAGTAAATGGGCAATATAGTTGAAGTAATAGTCATTGAATACGCAGAGTTTCCCCAGTCATACAGGGCCCAGCTTAGCTCTTCTTTACTTAATCCTTTCATAAAACACCCCTCTTAAATATTAAGGATTTCTTCAACTGCCTCTCCATCGATGTCTTTAAATTTTAACCCTAAAATCTTCGCTAAAGTTGGTCCATGATTTATAAGGTTTCCTTTATCAATAACTACTCCCTTTTTAAATCCTCTTCCTGAACCTATAAAAAATGTAGTGTAATTTTCTTTCTTTGGTGAATATCCATGAGTTGCCTTATGCCTATGAGGTTTTACTCCCACTTCTTCATCCTTTATTTCATCAATTACCTCACCGTAGATATCATCAACAAAATAATAATCAAGACTTGCCTCTATCATAAGACTTGCCTCTTCATCACCGCCTGCATCTCTTATTTCTTTACCCTCTAAAATAAAATCTATAGGTAAATTTACAATTAGTGATTTGATCTTTTCTATGGTTTCAGTATCATTTTTATCTTTTAGGTATATATAACATGACCCATCTAAACTTTTACAAATGCTCTTATAATCTAAAACCTTACCTTTTTCATTTATTTTAATTAAACCTTCTTTTCTAAATAAAGCATTAAGCTTAATAACCTTTGATGCATCTAAATGACTATGGTCACCAAGAGCTACTATAGTGCATTCATCATAAATCCCACGTTCTTTTAATGCATCAATTATTTCTCCTAACCTTTTATCATGCCTAATAAAAGCATCGTCAATAACATTATTTCTATATCCATAATGATGCCTATTTGTATCCACATCTGTAAAGTGAATTAACATTAAATTAGGAGCATATTTCTTTATTGTATACTTTGCAGCTTCTATAACAAAGTTATCTAAGTAAGGTTGCTCTATTCCTTTTCTAAGATTGCCAAACCTTTTATTTATATCTAATTGAAATCCTAGTGATCCTGCACCAGCTGACATAAATAATTGATGTTGGTAAGGTTTCACTGCAAAAATTTCTGGCATATTATAGGTTATTTTTGCTTTACCTGTTACTGGCCATAAAAGAGAACATGTAGTTAATCCATTTTCCATAGCCAAATCATATAGGGTCTCCCCCTTAATTTTATTTCTATACCAATACCAGTTTGGTATAAAATCTCCTACTTTAAATACAGTATTATCAATGATCCTATGATTATTGGGATATTTCCCTGTAACTATTGTTGTATGGGCTGGATATGTTAATGTTGGATAAATAGAATCCACCCTTTTAATCCATGAACCATTATCTATTAGCTTTTTAAAGTTAGGTAAATTCTTCAAAACTTCTACATCTTCTGATGATACGGCATCAAAAGATATTACAACCATATATTTTGACTCCATTACTAGCCTCCTTAATTTAATTTTACCTTGTGTATATTAAATCCTCTCTATCACTATATTAAGCCTTTGTTAAAATCCTTTTCCTACATCCTTTGCACTATGTGCATCCGACCCTTTAACCATGTTAATATTGTTTTTAATTACCTTATCTAAAAATATACCTGATGGATATGTTTCATTACAATAGGGCTTTCTAAGTCCTGCTGTATTATAATCTATTTCATATTTTTTCTCTTTTATCTTATTGATAACTCTATCTATTAACTCTTCATTATCATAAGTTACAGGATACTTTGCATTAAATATTCTAACTAAAGTTGGATGACCTATTCTTTTAGGCTTATATATTCCAAGGTCTGCATCCATAGATTTAATTAAAGTTTCAAAATACTTATCATAAACCTTGTCTACTCCACCTAGTATTTTTGCTATATTTCCAAACTCATCAACACTCATGTCTAAGCAGTGATAACCATCATCTAATCTTAAAAAATGAACAGACAAGATTCCTTCATCTAAATATTCTCCGTAACTGTCTAACATCTTCTTAATCTTTTCTTCATATCCTTCTACATAATCTATTTCAAGTCCAACATTTATTTTAATTTTGTCTTTATATTCTTCTTTTATTTTAGTAGCTTCTTTTAAATATAATAATATTTCTTCCTCATTTGGAGAACATTCTTTGAGTAACTCTTCATCCATAAAGATTGCTGGAAGTGGCATATGCTCGGTAAATGTAATTTCATTAAGTCCAACTTCTAATGCCTTCTCAACATACTCCTTAAAAGTATCTTTAGTTCCATGAGGACAATAGTGAGAATGCATATGTCCATCTTTTAACCATTTCATTAAATCATCTCCTTTATTTAATTGTATCACAGTATTTTGTATAGCAAAATAAACTAATATATTACTAATATTGGATTTTTGTATATATTTGTATATAATAAAAGATGTTTGCTTTTAGTAATAGGGGGATTGACATATGGACATGAAAGTTAGAAAAAAGCTTATTTTAAATGGCAATATTTATAAGGTTTTAATAACCTTAGCATTACCAATAATGCTAAATAACTTAATACAAACATTTTATAACCTTGCAGATGGATTTTGGGTTAGTATGATTGGTTCAGTACAATTTGCAGCCACATCATTTATATGGCCTATTGAATTCTTATTTATATCAATAGGATCTGGTATTTCAATTGCAGGTACCTCCCTACTATCACAACTAATTGGGTCAGGGAATTCTAAAGATTGCAATAAGTACTCAACTCAACTTTTTGTAATTTCAATTATAGCTTCCATCACTTTTTCATTAATTGGAATATTAATAACTCCATTTGTCATTAAACTTATGGGGGCTACAGGGGATTTATCATACTATAGTAACATTTATTTAAAAATAGTATTTTTAAATATGCCTTTTACATTTTACTTCTTTGTTTTCAACTCTATTATGATTGCACAAGGTAACACTGTTTTACCTACTGTTTTAAGTGGAATTAGTGCAGTGCTAAATATAATCTTAGATCCTATTTTTATTTTTCCATTTAACTTAGGAATTGCAGGAGCTGCATATGCTACACTTTTATCAAAAATAATATTAGCTCTATTTGCTTATTTAATTCTAAAGAAAAGTAAATCACCTTTAAAACCTAACTTTAAGAATTTTAAATTTGATAAAGATATATTAAGTAAAGTAATAAAGGTTGCTCTACCTTCTTCTATAGGTCAGTCTGGTTCTGCACTTGGATTTATAGTTTTAAATGGTTTTATAGCTTCATATGGTACCTCTACAATGGCTGCCTTTGGTATGGTTAATAAGATTACCTCTGTAATATCACAGCCTGCTATGGGTATTGGTTCAGCCTTAGTTGCTGTTACAGGTCAAAACTTAGGAAATAATAATCCTAAAAGAGTTATTGAAGCCTTTAATAAAGGGTCAATTATTACAATTCTTATTACTACCATTGGCTCATTAATTATATTTTTTAATAATGAATTGGTTATTAACTTCTTTATGCAATCTAAGGATGACTTAACTGTAATAGACCAAGGTATTACATACTTAAACTATATACTATATTCAATGCCACTAATGGGTATGTTTAGCGTATTTCAAGGTATTTTTCAAGGTTCTAGTCATACAAAATATTCAATGAATATGGAAATAGGTAGACTTTGGTTTGTACGACTTCCAATGATTTTATTATTTAAAAATTTTACGCAAGTAGGATCAGTTGGGATATGGTTTTCCATGAGTTTTAGTAACCTTGTAATATGTATTTATGGATATATTGTTTATAGGTCAAATAAATGGCAAAAACAAGTTATTCTAGCAGATAACTTATTAATTAATGATGAAAAATGTATTAATGAATAATTATGTTTATAACCTCTAATATAAGTTTAAGGAAACACCAGCTATAATAGTGTTTCCTTCTTATAATTCTTATTTAAATCACTTAAAATTTTCGCTTTTAGTTGCATTATCTTCGTTGTTGCTCTCTAACATTCCTTTATTTTCATTTACATCCTCTATTAACTCCTCAGCTTGGCTTATCTTTGCTATTAAATCATGAATAAAGTTTGATCCTCTGCTTAATAGAATAGCAGTTAGCACCATGCCTATTAGTGGAATTTTAATAGGTATATTAAAACAATTTAATATATCAAATCCTGTTGAAAAAGTTATTATAATTGAAACTATTAATGCTCCAATTCTATCAATACATAACTTTCCTTTTTGCCAAGTCATTTTTAAAGTTTCCCATACACTTTCAGCTAATATTGCTAAAACAAATAAAGTTAACAAATCCATAGTAATCGCCCCTTTACGATATTTTATTATCTAAAGGGAAAAAAGGTTCAATATTTAAGTAGCATTTAACAACTTTGATAAATATAATGTAGTGACCCCCCATATTATATGAAGGGAGAACAAGTATGAGCAAAGAGAGAAACATTAGAGAAACATTAGAAATGGATAATAGAAACTATTTGGGTAGAAATGATGATTGTAGATGCAATGAGAATCAAAATATTAATCCTTCAAGATATCTTACAGTAACCAATGGAGAGGTTTTACCTCAATCTTTTGAAAGAAATGAAAGAAATGAGAGAAATGATAGAAATGAGAGAAATGATAGAAATGAGAGAAATGAAAATAACAGAAATACCTGCTGTTGTAAAAGATCTTTAAGAAGATCATTAGATATTCTATTAAATCCTTTAATAAGGAGTTTAATAGACTTATCAAGCTTTACATTAGTAGGCAAGAACTTTAAGACTAAGGATGGTGAAACAACTCTAAAAACTGTATCTAATTGCAGTGATGGATTAGTCACTTATTCCGATTGTAATCCATTATTTAATTCAACTACAATTTGTGATTTAGTTTTAGTTGCATTTTCTCTTCAACCTGACGATGGAAACAATTGCTTTCAAGGATTTAATAGAGATAGATTTATTCGTGCTATAACAAGATGTATTCCTCCAATAAATCCAAGATCTCTATGCTGTGTTGAAGATGGTTCTTGTTGTTGTAATTCAAGTAAAGCATTATTCTTAGCTGATTCAATAGGACCTGTTAATCTAAAAATATCTTCATCAGCATTTACAGAACCACTTATTGGATATACTGTCATTACTGTAACTAATAATATTGCTTGGTTAATTAATGATGATAATAGAGTTATAATTGTATGCCTAGACAATATCGAACAATTTGGCTAAAAGCAATATAACCAACCCTCCTGTATTAATACAGGAGGGATTTTCTTTATATATCATCTTTTTAATAAATATAAAAATAATTAAATACAATTCCTCCACAAGTTAATCCTAATATTATTCCACCAATAACATCCGATGGATAATGCACTTTCAAATATAGTCTTGAAAATGCAATAGCAAGAGCTATTAATACTATAATTGTGCTAATGCTACTATTACTTTTTAAAAATACTACAGCTACTGCGAAAGAAGATGCAGTATGACCTGATGGAAAAGAAAATGAGGATGGTTCTTTTATTAATAATTCTTTATTTTCCTTACCTATGAATGGTCTTTTTCTTTTAACAATATGCTTTACTATTCCTTCCCCCATAATTGTTGTAAATACTAATGTTACTAATACTATAATGCCAACTCTTCTATAATCTACTTTCCTAATCATTAATATTGCAAGAATAATCCATAACAGCCCTAAGTTTCCTAGAGATGTTACAAAGGGCATAACCTTATCTAAAAATCTATTTCTACAATATTTATTTATTAAATATAAAATATCTTCATCCCATTTTTTAATTATATCTGACATCATCTTTTGTACACTCCTTAAGCTACCTAAAATAAGTATTTGTAAATAGTGCTAAATTTATTTATCATTTTATACTTTACTATGACATAAAAAAAGATAGTATATCAAAAATCATATTGATATACTATCTTAAACACTACTCTAAATTCAATTTATTTTTCATAATATAGCTAGATATAACAAAATATATTACAGAAGTAATAATTAAATTAGCTGCTACTTTTAATAGAATCCATTGAAAATCCATAAATTCGAAGCCATAATTGTAACTTATAATTGATGTATTAAACACTGATGTAATAAAGCTTGTTATCATACTTATTCCTATAAATGCTCCAAATGAACAAAGTATTTTTCTCTTGTTTGCTAAATGTCCAATTGACATAGATGAATAAAGCAATAAAGTTGAAGATGCACAAGACAAAATTCCCAATGCTATGATTTCAAATATTACTAAAGGAATCCTAAATCCAAACTCACTTATTCCAACTCTCCATACTTCTCCCATAAACTCAAAAGCATTACCAATCATACCTGGATAATAAGCTAAAATTACTATAGATATTATTGCAACAATAACACTTAAAATATTCCATACTATACCAACGATTAATTTGCTACATATATTCTTCCATACAGGAACTGGAAGAGTATTCATTAAATAACCTTCATCACCTAAAAGATTTTTATAAAATCTTTGTAGCACTATAAAAAATGTTACTATAAATACCGCTGCCATTATGCATCCATATACAAACATAGTTATAAGAGATGCTATATTTCCAATAGTTCCTGATGCACTACCAAAACCTATTTCTGTCTCAAGGAAAATCTTATTTATTAGACCAAATACTAATAATGCTCCGTATAGAGGAAGTACTAATCTTCCAGTTGCTTTAAATTCATACTTTAATAACTTTCCTAACATCTAAACACCTCCCTGAATAAGGCATCTACACTCTTACCTTCTTCTTCCCTTATCTCATCAACACTCTTAGATAAATATATCTTTCCATATGAAATAAAGATTACATCATCTAAAATCTGTTCAATATCAGATATTAAGTGAGTTGATATAACTACTGTTGCATTTTCATTATAATTTGAAATAATAGTATTTAATATATAATCTCTCGCAGCTGGGTCAACTCCTGCTATTGGTTCGTCTAAAAAGTAAAGTTCTGCTTCTCTGCTCATGACAAGTATTAGCTGAACCTTTTCCTTAGTTCCTTTTGACATTGTCTTTAGCTTATCATTAGCATTAATATTCAACTTAGATAGCATATCATAAGCTTTCTCAACATTAAAATCTTCATAAAAGTCTTTAAAAAAGTTAATTATATCAGATACCTTCATCCAATCAGCAAGATAAGTTCTCTCAGGTAAATAAGAAACTATCTTCTTTGTCTCTATCCCAGGTTTATTACCATTTATAAGAAGCTCTCCACTAGTTGGTGTTAACAATCCATTTGCTAACTTAATTAAAGTACTTTTTCCACTTCCGTTAGGGCCAAGTAGTCCTACTATTCTTCCCCTCTTCATAGATAAGTCAATTCCTTCTAAGGCAACTTTATTACCATAGGATTTAACAAGATTTCTACACTCTAGAATATTTTCCCCCAATTATTTCATCTCCTCTGCAATTTCTTTTATTGTTTCTATAGCTTCCTCTTTAGTGAAACCTATCTCTTCCATTTTCTTTAAAAAAGCTTGTATTTCTTCTTTAGCAAGATTACACTTCATTTCTTCAATCATCTTTGAATCCTCCGTAATAAATCTTCCACTTGTTCTTACTGAGAACAATAACCCTGACCTTTCTAACTCTGTTAAGGCCTTTTGCATTGTATTAGGATTTACTGATGCCTCGCTAGCTAATTCTCTTACAGATGGCATCTTTGCACCTGGTTTATATTTTCCTGATACAATACTTATTTTGATATATTCCATAAGCTGACTATAAATTGGTCTGTCACTTTTTAATTCCCAAGCCATTTTTTTCACTTCCTTTGTACTATTGTATTAATAACTTAATACAATAGTACATCTTTTTTTATTTTTTGTCAAACATTAAAAGTTAAATATTTTCCTATGCATTAAAAAAGAGAAATTATTTCTAATTTCTCTTAAAAATATTCTATTAAGTTTTTAATTATTCTAATCTTTATTTAAATATAATTTCTAATTTCAACTACATTACCATCTTTAACATATACTCTAGGTACTCTTCCTTTAATCATACATATTATTTCATAATTTATTGTTCCAACAGCATTTGCCATATCATCAGCATTATATTTAATATCATCACATTCTCCTAAGAGTATAACCTCATCATCAACCTTAACATCATTAATATGAGTTACATCAATCATAAGTTGATCCATACAAACTCTTCCTATTACAGGTGCAAGTTTACCATTTACTATAACTTTTCCCTTATTGCTTAAAGCTCTTAAATATCCATCTGCATATCCTATAGGAATAGTAGCAACCCTTGTAGATTCACTAACTTCATAGGTTCTGCCATAACTTACAAAAGCTCCTTTTTCTAAAGTTTTAATGTGAGCAATCTTAGCCTTAAGTGTCATAGCAGGCTTAATTTTCAACCTATCTTTATTAACTTCATTTGAAGGATAATATCCATATATTACAATTCCAGCTCTTACCCCATCTAAGTACATATTAGGTAAATCCATTATAGTAGCACTGTTGGCTGCATGTTTAAATGGAATATTAATTCCTCTATCATTTAGCTCTTTATAAAAATCTTCTAATATTTTATACTGCTTATTTGTATATTCTTTATCTTCTTCATCTGCTGTTGAAAAATGAGTAAATAAACCTACTATATCTACTCCTTTTAATTTATCTATTTTAACTATATCCTCTATACTTTCTTCATTAGGAAGGAAACCTATTCTTCCCATGCCTGTATCAAGGGCAATATGAACTTTAACTTTTCCTTTTACATCTTCTGCTATAGCAGAAAACCTTTCAGCATCTTCTAAGGTATAAACAGTTTGTTCTATATCATATTTAATTAAATCTTCACCAAATTCTGTTGGAGTATAACCTAAAATAATTATTGGTGCAGTTATATTTTCTCTTCTTAATTCCATTGCCTCTGTAAGAGTTGCCACTGCTAATCTAGAAACACCATTTTTCAATAAAACTGGAGCAATATCAATTGCACCATGTCCATAAGCATCTGCTTTAATAACTCCTATAACTTCCTTATCCTTAGCTAACTCTTTTATATTTCTTATATTAAACTCAATCTTATCTAAATCTATTTCTGCCCATACTGGTCTGTATATCTTTTCCATGTAAAGATCCCCTCTTTTTCCCTTGTGCTTATACTATTATTCTAAATATTTTAAAGTTAAAATCAAAGTACCACTAATATAGATTTTTTATTACTAAGTGGCTTAACTAGCTATAAGATAGTACTACTATCCTTTTATCAAATACTTATATTTAAACTCTTGTAAATCTTCTAATCCTTGATATATCTCTCTTCTAGGGAAGTTTTTCTCTTCAAGTAACTTATCATCTTGATTTAACAAATAATTATAAAACCATTGTCCTAACTCATAAAACTCTTGAGTTTTATTTTTATAAAGCTCCTTATAGAATAAATCTTCTCCCTTATTAAATTCCCCTTCTTTAAGTAGTTTCTTTAAAACTATATAAAGTATGTCTTTATTTGATAAATTATTAAACTGTATTGGATCTACATCTTCTTTAACATCAAATAATGTTTTAGCTAATGCCTTGCTAAAGCCTTCAAATTTATCTAAAAGGAAATCGTGCTTCATTTTAATCCTCCAAAAACTTTTTATAATATACATTATACTATAATTTCTTCATATATTAATTTTATTTCCTTAAAATAATTGATATTTCTCTATTATGTATATAGAATAATCTTGTGTATAACATAAGATTAAAGGAGATGAACATATGCTAAGTGAAAAGTTATTAAATGAACTTAATGAACAAGTAAATTTTGAATTCTATTCTTCTTATACTTATCTTGCAATGGCAGGATACTGTGAATCTATTGATCTAAGTGGATTTGCAAACTTCTTTAGAGTTCAAGCTCAGGAAGAATTAGCTCATGCAATGAAGCTTTATGATTATATTTTCCAAAAGAATGGTGTTGTAGAATTAAAACAAATTCCTATGCCAACAGCTAAATATGATGGTGTTATTGATGTATTCCAAAAGGGTTATGAGCATGAACAACTTGTAACTAAGAAAATATATAATCTAGCTGATATTGCTCATGATGAAAAGGAACATGCTACTATGAGCTTGCTAAAATGGTTTATAGATGAGCAAGTTGAGGAAGAAAACAGCTTTAATGCTTTACTTAAGAAAGTTAGAAGATCTGAAGGAAATCCTGCTGCATTATACTTAATGGATGATGAACTAGCTAGTAGAGTGTATACTCCACCAACTAATGCATAAAATTTTATTTTTTTATGTTTAGAAATTTAATAATGAGTCAATAATTTTAATGAAACATTTTAATACATATTAAAATTACCTCATTACCCTATTTTTTAAGGCATAGATTTTATCTATGCCTCTTTTGTTTTATATTATTAGTTATAATAATTTTTTATAGCATCTCTTAAAAATTCTGCTGCACCTTCCCCAACATTATCCTCATAATACTTTTTAAATCTATCATCATAGACATACATTTCACCTAGCCCAATATGAGCTTCCTTGGAATAATTTCCATAATGATTAAGCCATGCTTTGTGAAGCTTAACCGCCTCTTTTGCTTCTTCACTATTAGAATCTCCTAATAGCATTGCCTCTTTTATGCTTTCATTAACCTTGTCTTTAAGATTCTCTAAGTCATTCCATTCACTTTCACTTAACTTCGATATTCTTCTATTGCTTTCATCTACAGCTTCATTACCATATTTTTCTCTAACTTCTTTACCATATTGTTTTTCATTGTTTTCTATAAAATCTCTTTTAAATCCTTCAAATTTTTCTTTATTAGACATTACTAAATCCCCTTCCATTGACTTTATGGTTTTTTCTACATTTCTTAATAAGGTTTCTATTCTAAGCTGCTCCTCTTTAAGCTTATTTCTATGGGCTATAAGAGCATTCTTTTGATTAAAATCCTTGTTTAAAATGATTTCCTTAATCTTTTCTAGAGGTAACCCCATTTCTTTATAGAACATAATTTGCTGAAGAGTATTTACCTCTACTTCACCATAAATTCTATAACCTGAAGAATTAACCCTGCAGGGTTTTAATAAATTAATTTCATCATAGTACCTTAAAGTTCTGCTACTAATGCCGGCTATCTTCGCTAAACTTTTTACGGTATACTCCATAAAATCACCTCCTAAAAATAGAATAAGCTATGACGTAACGTTAAGGTCAATAGTCAATATATTATTTTTTTAAACCTCTTTAGTAAAGTTAATATATCTATAACCTTCTCCTGTTAGAAATCTAATAATATCTTCTTGAATAAGATTATTGTATTTACCTTTTCTCATATTATCTATAATATCTTGAACTTTTTCTTTATCAGTATTTAACAAAATTTCTTTAACCCCAATAGGAAACTCAATATATTTTCTAACTGTATTACCTTTTTCATTAAGTATTAAAAATGTTGGCACTTTTCTTTCCCCTGAAAGTTCTTCTAATAATTCCTCATTTCCTTCCCTTCTTAAGAACTTAACTTCTATATTTTTGTTTAGTTCACTTAATTTAAGTAAAAAAGGTATTTCTGTTGCAGCATCTTTACAGCGTGGTTCTCCAAAAACTAGTATATTAAGTTTATTTTTAATATTTCTTACCTTATGTAAATCTTTATTAATTAATTGGCTTTGTTCATTAAGTCTATCAATTATTCCTCTTTGCTCCTCATCTGCCAAGCTCAAATATTCATTGTATGTAATTCCTAAATCAAAGTTTTTCATATTCTTATCTCCTGTTCAATAATAAAAATATTTTCTATACTACTTACTCCTAATCTATATGATTATAGTCTTTCCTACACACATAAATTCTATAGCTTATATACTAATGTGTCTACTTTTTATACTCCAAATAAAAATAGAAGGAGTTGATTATCTCCTTCTTTTATCCTAATTTTTATTTTCTTTTATAACATCTTCAAGCCTATCTAATCTCATTTTCATTTCTTTTCTTCTTTTTCAATATACTTAAATTGTACCTCCCCCTTTGAATTTCTATTAACCTCATAGCCACCCTTTACTATGCTGTTATATAATTCCTCCCTACTTTTAGAAAAATCATCTCTTTTAACTAAAATTGAATATTCAACATCATTTATATAGGTACTTATTGATATTTCACTAAGACCTTTATATCCATTGCTCTCTGCATACTTAATAATTTGAGAAGCCAAATCCACAAACCTATCTCTATAATCTCCATCCATTTCATCATGTAAATTTAATTGTATCAAAAACTTATCATCTAGCTCCTTAGAATATTGGATATCTCTATCCTTGTATTTTCCTTGGATTATATTGAAATATGCAAATAAATACTCATTCTTATTTCCATCTTTATTAAAAGAAACTTTATCCTTAAGCCCTTCTTTAAAGTCCTCTTCAACCTTTTTATTAAACCTATTATTAAGTTCAACATCCTCTATAAATCCATTTTCCTTGTATAAATCTATAATATCTCCATTCTTACTTAAGGTTATATTATAATCTAATCCTTCCTCTGCAGATATAACCCTTCCATAATACTCATTAAACTTAAAGTTATATCCTACATCTTTTATTATAAAATCCCTGTTACTATAATTCTCTTCTATATATTTATTTAGCTTATTTTTAGCAATTCCCTTACTTACAGGATTACTATTAAAGCATTGTATATAGAAAATAGGAAAGCTAATATTCCAACTAAAATAACAAAATAAATTATCTTTTTAAGATTAAATTTCACTTTCATTTTACCTCCTATTTATCTAAAAAAATTTTTTCTATTAATATTCCTATAACAACACCTATAAAGGTGAATCCCATAAAAAACAGAGCAAATATAGCATTACCATAGGTATAACTTATATAATCCCAAAGAGTAACCCCTATATTTTCACCTTGAATGCTTAAATTAATAAACATCTCTATTGATAGGTTTAGAAATTGAATAATATATATTGAAAGTGGTGCTATAAATTTATTCTTAAACTTTAAATATATAACTGCTCCAAATAGGGGTAATAACAAAAATCCATTAAATATTAAACTTCCAGAGGTTAATAAAGTTGCTAATACTCCTCCAACTATAGAATAAATTAATAGCTTACTAGTATTGCTCCTCTTAATATCCTGTACTATTTTCTGCTCTACCTTATCATCAACCTCATATTTATCATCTATACTTTTCCCTAAAAAACACTCATCTGATAAACTATTTAAATAATTATTACACTCACTGCATTTTTTTATGTGATGTTCTATTATTTCATTGCTCTCTTTAGAAGATAATCCATCTACATATAAAGTCATTAAATCTCGTATAACTTTACAGTCAATCATACTCATACTACATCTCCCCCTTATTCTCAATTAAATCTTTAAGTTTTACTTTTCCTCTATGAAAAATAACTCTAACCCAAGATTCTTTTCTGTTCATTATCTCACTTATCTCCCTATAAGATAACTTGTTTACTGCCCTCATTAAAATCACTTCTCTATATGGTTCTTCTATCTTATCTATAAGCTTAAATAAATCTCTAAGCTCTTCCTCTTGTATAATTCTTTCATCACTTTTATCCTGTTGTACTAATTTATTATTAAAATCATAATCATGTATATTATTTCTCTTATTTTTATCCCTAAGCCATGAAAGGTAAACATTTTTGCTAATAGAGTATATCCATGTAGATACCCTAGATTCTCCTCTGAACTTTTCTATATTTTTAATAGCAAGATAGAAGGTTTCCTGTAACAACTCTTCTGCTACAAGTGAATCCTTACATAAATAGAGAAGGTAACTATAAATTTTTTTATTGTAAAGTTTATAAAGCTTATCAAAATCCTCCATCTTATCCCCCTCTCATATTATTAGTGTATCTTAATACCCTTTTGTTTCAAATAAGTAATAGAAATTTTGACTTTTTTTATTTATAATTAGTTTATACATAACAAAAGATAGGAGAAAACTATGGATAGAAAAATAATATTTTTTGATATTGATGGAACAATTTTAGATGAGGAAACAAATAAAATACCAGAGAGTGCACTAGAAGCAATAAGAAAACTTAAAGAGAATGGTCATTTAGCTATTATTAATACTGGGAGAACCAAAGTCATACTACCTGAATTAATTAAAAACTCAGGCTTTAATGGGTATATTTGTGGTTGTGGAACTTATATAGAATGTGATGGACAAGTTTTATTAGATAACGAACTTGGACATGCCCTTTCAAAAGAAATTGCATTAGACTTTAAAGAGTTTAAATTAGATGCAATAGGTGAAGGAAGGGACTTTATATACTTTCCAGAAAAATCTACTATAAAACATAAAGAAGTTTTAAAACTTACTGTTGATTTAGCTGAAGAAGGTTTTTCTTTCAAATCACTTTCTCAATTAGATGAACTTTATTTTGATAAATTTGTGATTTTCTTAAACCAAGACAGTAATTTTGAAGGCTTCTATAATAAATATAAAGATAAGCTTGACTTTATAAAAAGAAGTGATGATTTCTACGAAGTTGTACCTAAAGGTTTTTCTAAAGCAACAGGAATTGAGTTTTTAATTAATCATTTAAATATTCCTCATAAAAACACTTTTGCTATTGGCGATAGTACCAATGATTTATCAATGCTAGAATACGCACATACTAGTATTGCAATGGGGAATAGTAATGAAGCACTACTTCCATTAGTATCTTATGTTACAACTCATATTAATAATGATGGAATCTTTAATGCACTTAAGCATTACAAATTAATTTAAAATAAAAAAGTGACCTTGAACGCTTTAGCCAAGAGGTCACTTTTTTCAGCCATACCACATTTTTGTGTTCTGTGATGACACTATAATTTTTATTTTCTTTGTATTACTTCCTACTTCCATCCCTATTAAATATTTTTCTTAAATACATTTCATCAAATATTAACATTAATATAGATCCTATTAATAATATAATAACTAAAAATTCATCAAATAAATTTTCTAAAAATAATTCCAATACCAAAGTGATAATTAGAAATATAATACCAAAAACTATCATACTAAATCTACCAATTTTCTGTGATACCTTCCATGTATCTTGGTTCTTCATTGATAACCTTGTACGATACCCATATACCCAATTAGAATTTTTTGAAGGAAAAAGATACATGATAACTCCACCTATAATTAATATAGCTGATACAATAAATCCCACCATAATATCATCTCCACTTTATATTATACTAATATTTTATTCAATAAAACATTTGTTAATCCTTATATAATTGAAAGAAGAGAAATATAATTTTTATTTCTCTTCTAAACTGCTAGTTATTTAATTTATATACCTAAAAGTTGATCTACAACTCCTATAAGTTCTTCTATCTCTGGCTTACTTAATTGAGCATCAGCTCCAACAGATTCTCCTTTGTGCCTTAAATCATCAGTAATTAATGATGAGAATATAATTACTGGTAATCTCTTTAACACTTCATCTTCTTTAACCTTTCTAGTTAAAGTTAATCCATCCATTTGTGGCATCTCAATATCTGTAATAAGAAGTTGAACTTCTTTAACAAAGGATTTTCCTAAGTCTTTCTTTAATCCTTCAAGATAGTCTAAAGCTTGTTCTCCATCATCAAATATCTTCATATTTGTAAATCCTGCTTTAGTTAATGTTTCCCTTAACAGCTTTCTAATTAATGGAGAATCGTCAGCTAAAACTAACTTAAGTTCAGATCTATCCTTATATTCTACAGAAACAAGTCTATCTTCACTAATACCAGACTTTGGACTAATATCTGTTACTATCTTTTCAAAATCTAACATAACTATAATTTTTCCATTTAAAACAATATTTCCAACTGCTAATGATTCATCAAACATATTATTGGGCTTTCTAATATCGCTCCACTTAATACGATGAACTCCTATAATATCATCAATATTAAATGCTACCTTAACCTTGTTAAATTCACATACTATTAATCTTGATCCTAATTCACTTGACTTTTCTCTATTTAAAATATATTTTAAATCAATTACTGGAAGTATTTCATCTCTACATAAAATTAATCCAGCTATTTCTTTTTTGCTTTCAGGCATTTTTGTCACACCATTTGCTGGCATATCAATAATTTCCTTAACCTTTATTACATTTATTGCATAATTAACGTCATTAGCTCTAAATTCAATTACTTCAACTTCCCCAGTACCTGATTCTAATAAAATATCACTAGTCATATTACCTCTCCTCACTTGTAAGTATAATATATTCTCGTTAAGAAATAACATAAACTTTACAGTAATATTTCTTCATCTTCACAGAAATATGGCTCTCCAGCTCCATCTATTTTCCAAGAAGAAGTACTATTTTCTCTTATTAAAATAAATCCCTTTTCATCAATACCACTATCCATTGGCATAATAGAGTCATCTATATACTCTTTATTATATTTTACCCTAAAAATTATCACATTTTTTATATCAATATTCCTCATTTTTCCCCTACCATAATCTAAATAATTAGAGTAGTTTTTCTTATCTTTTAACAATGCAACCTCTTTAATTTCTACACTATTAATATTGCTTAACATAAAATTTGTATCTTTGTAAACTTCTGTGTAACATTTTTTAAGTTCTTCTTCATTTCTATTATTCTCATATTTAAATGAATTTTTAATAACATTTAACCCTTCATTAATTTCATAATCAGTAAAGCTTATCTCTTCCTTTGTTATGCCACAAGCTATAATTCCAGTACTCATAAATATAATAAATACTATTAATATAATTTTTCTTATATTTCCTCTCATAATAGCACCTCCTATGTTTATTATACCCATTTTTTTACATAGTTTTATATTTAAAAAATAAAAAGATTCGCATATAAAATACGAATCTTTCTATACTTATAAATTAATATATCCCATAAGATTAAAATCCACTTCTCTTACATCTTCCCTACCTTCTCTAATCTCCCATACAACTAAAGACTGTCCCCTATGCATATCGCCAATTTTACCTTGGGCATTTTACCAATTTTTAATTTTAAACGTTATTTTTTGCATACTTTATTATGGAACATAATTTAATACTTATTATTCCTAATAAAACACCCATAAATAATCCTACAATTACATCTGATGGATAATGTACATATAGATATAATCTAGAAAATCCAATTATAGTAGCTAAAATTAATGAAATTGCTCCAATTTTTTTATCCATATAAATTAAAACTGTAGCAGCTGCAAATGAAGACATTGTATGTCCTGATGGAAAAGAAAAATCTAAAGGCTTCTTAATTAAAATATCTATAGCTGTATTAATATCAAAAGGCCTTACTCTAGCAACTACTGGTTTCAAAAATAAGTTACCTATTAATAAACATAGAATTAATGCACATCCCATCATAACTCCATATTTTCTAGTTTTCTTATAAATAAGAAGTAATACACAAATAATTATCCAAACTATACCTGCATTCCCTAAAGAAGTTACAATAGGCATAAACCAATCTAAAAAAGCACACTTAAAAACACTTTGAATCCAATCTAAAATAGCAATATCCATATTATATATATAATTCATTTCTAACCTCACATATTTTTTTATAAATTATATCAAAATTTATTGTATATTTAAAGGAGTTCAACATTAAAGTCAAACTCCTTTAAATATTATATTTCTACAATTACAGGCACAACCATAGGTCTTCTTTTTATCTTTTCATAAACATAACTATTTATATCAGTTCTTATATTTTTCTTTATTTCTGCCCATTCTGTAATATCATTATTAAGACATTTCTCTACTGAATCTGTTGCAATATTTCTAAGTTCCTTCATTAGTTCTTCAGAATCTCTTACATAAACAAATCCTCTTGTAATTATATCAGGTCCAGATGTAATACTTTTACTTTCTTTATTTATAGCAACTACTACTGTAATAATTCCATCTTGAGAAAGAGATTTTCTATCTCTTAAAACTATGTTACCTACATCTCCAACACCACTACCATCAATTAATATTCTTCCTGATGGTACTTTTCCTACAACTTTACCCCATCTTCTAGTTAATTCAAACACATCACCATTTTCAAGAATAGCTATGTTGTTTGGTCTAACTCCCATGATTTCTGAAAGTTGAGCATGTTTCTTTAAATGTTTATACTCACCATGAACTGGTAAGAAAAATTTAGGTTTAACTAAAGCATGGATAAGCTTTAATTCATCTTCACAAGCATGCCCTGAAACGTGGATAGCTTCCATAGAACTATAAATTACATCTGCTCCCCTTTTACTTAATTCGTTAATTATATTGGAAACAGATTTTTCATTTCCTGGTATTGGTGTAGCTGATATTATTACCATATCACCTTTTTCAACTTGAATACTTCTATGATTTCCAGCAGCTATTCTTGTTAAGGCAGACATAGGTTCTCCTTGACTACCAGTAGTTACAATAGTAATCCTATCATTTGCATAATTCTTTACTTCATCTAAACCAATTAACATACCTTCTGGTATATTTAAATATCCAAGCTTTATAGCAACTTCAGATATCTTTTCCATACTACGTCCACTAAATGCAATCTTTCTCTTTGTAAGTTCACAAGCATTTATTATTTGTTGTAGTCTATGGATATTTGAGGCAAAGGTAGCAATTATTATCCTTCCTGATGCCTTAGTAAAGTACCTATTTAAAGTTTCACCTAAAGAACTTTCTGACATAGTATGACCTGGATGAGTTACATTTGTACTATCTGCCATTAAAAGTAAAACTCCCTTTTTACCTAATTCAGCAAATCTACCTAAATCAATAACTTTTCCATCTATAGGTGTATAATCAACCTTTATATCACCTGTGTGAATAATTACCCCAATTGGAGTATGTAATGCTAAAGCACAACTATCAGCTATACTATGATTTGTTCTTATAAATTCTATTTTAAAGTTATCTAGTTTTACAGTTTCTCCCTGTTCAACAACATTTAAAGTACAATCATTTAGCATCTTGTGCTCTGTTAATTTAGTTTCAATTAATCCTAAAGTTAATCTAGTTCCGTACACTGGTACATTTAATTCCTTTAGTATATAAGGTAAGGCTCCTATATGGTCTTCATGTCCATGTGTTATAAATATTCCTTTGACCTTGTCCTTATTTCTTTTAAGGAATGTTATATCTGGAATAACTAAATCTATTCCATATAAATCTTCATCTGGGAAAGCTAATCCACAGTCAACAACTATAATCTCATCGTCATATTGAAATGCAGTTATATTCTTTCCTATTTCTCCAAGTCCCCCTAAAGGGATGATTTTTACGCTCTTATACTTTTGCAAATTTATTCTCCTATCCTTTTCTATAATTTATTGCTTTATTTTAATATTATTTAAAATCGTTTATAATCTCTTACTTTATAATATAATTAATCTCATTCCTTTGCAAGATATTAAATTATACTATTCTTTACTTATATTTTGCGTAAAGAATATATTTTTATACAATTAATAAAGAAAGTCATGAAGAATTTTATATCCTTCATGACTTAAATTTAATTATTTATTTTTTCTTATGCATTAACAACATAGCTATTAAGGAAAGTAGTGACATTAAGCCTAAGCCTCCAATATTACCACTTTCGTCACCAGTCTTTACAGGTTCTTTTTCATTATCTTCCTTTGAAGGTACTTCTGGTTCTTTAGGGTCTTCTGGTAATAATTCTTCTTTTATATTTTCTACCTTCAATAATATTTCAAGATTTTCGTTATTTATAGTAACATTTTCAGAAAAATCATTTAGAACATATCCTTCTGGTGCCTTTGTTTCTATAACAATATAGCTGCCATAAGGTAGTTGGATAGAATTAGCTACTCCTTCTTCATTTGTAATAAGAGTATCTAAAATATTACCTTCTAAATCTCTTATTTCAAATTCTGCTCCTAATAGCTTAACATCTTCATCAATGCTATCTACCTTTAGAATACTGATATTTCCTAAGATTTTTGTATTTTCAAATGTTAACCCTATTGTTTGTCCATTTGAATCTATTGTTACATTCTTAGATTCTTCTGATAATTCATATCCTTCAGGAGCACTTACTTCTGCTACTGTGTAGCTTCCATATGGAAGCTCTTTTGATGTTCCTACTCCGTTTTCGCCAGTAGTTATTGTATCTACCACTGTTCCTTGGGAATCCTTAACTTCAAATACTGCTCCTGATAGCTTAACATCTTCATCATCACTATCTACCTTTAGGATATTTATCTTTCCTAAGATCTTTGTATTAGTTATTGTTTTATAAATCTCTGTCTCAGAGTTTACCTCAATCACTATTAAATCTATGGATAATTTATATCCATCCGGAGCTTTGGTTTCAATTAAAGTATATTCCCCATATGGTAAATTTCCTAAACTTCCTTTTCCATCTTCTCCTGTTACTATATTTCCTACTTCTTCTCCATCAGAGTTTATTACTTTAAATTCTGCTCCTTCTAACTTAAGTTCACTATCTTTACTATCTACTTTTTCTATTGATATTGAACCAAGAAGTTTAGTATTTTCAAATGTCAACTCTATTGTTTCTCCATTTGAATCTATTGTTACATTCTTAGATTCCTCTGATAACTCATATCCTGAAGGTGCAGTTACTTCTGTTACTGTGTAGCTTCCGTATGGAAGTTCTTTTGAAGTTCCTACTCCGTTTTCGTCAGTAGTTATTGTATCTACTACAGTTCCTTCAGAATCCTTAATTTCAAATACTGCTCCTATTAGCTTAATATCTTCATCAGCACTATCTACCTTTAAGATATTTATCTTTCCTAAAATCTTTGTATTTTCAAATGTTAACTCTATTGTTTGACCATTTGAATTTATTGTTACATCCTTAGATTCTCCTGATAATTCATATCCTGGAGGTGCACTTACTTCTGTTACTGTGTAGCTTCCGTATGGAAGTTCTTTTGAAGTTCCTACTCCGTTTTCACCAGTAGTTATTGTATCCACTACTGTTCCTTCAGAATCCTTAATCTCAAATACTGCTCCTGGTAACTTAATATCTGCATCAGTACTATCTACCTTCAGAATACTTATCTTACCTAGAATCTTTGTATTAGTTATTGTTTTATAAACTACTGCTTTAGAATTTACCTCAACCACTATTAAATCTAAGGATAATTCATATCCATCTGGTGCTTTAGTTTCCATTAGAGTATACTCACCATATGGTAAATTTCCTAAACTTCCTTTTCCATCTTCTCCTGTTACTATATTTCCCACTTCTTCTCCATCAGAGTTTATTACTTTAAATTCTGCTCCTTCTAATTTAAGTTCACTATCTTCACTATCTACTTTTTCTATTGATATTGAACCAAGAAGTTTAGAGTTTTTAAATGTTAACTCTATTGTTTGTCCATTTGAATCTATTGTTACATCCTTAGATTCTCCTGATAATTCATATCCTGGAGGTGCACTTACTTCTGTTACTGTGTAGTTTCCGTAGGGAAGTTCTTTTGAAGTTCCTACTCCGTTTTCACCAGTAGTTATTGTATCCACTACTGTTCCTTCGGAATCCTTAACCTCAAATACTGCTCCTAATAGCTTAACATCTTCATCAATGCTATCTACCTTTAGAATACTGATCTTTCCTAAGATTTTTGTATTAGTTATTGTTTTATAAACTACTGCTTTAGAATTTACCTCAACCACTATTAAATCTAAGGATAATTCATATCCATCTGGTGCTTTAGTTTCCATTAGAGTATACTCACCATATGGTAAATTTCCTAAACTTCCTTTTCCATCTTCTCCTGTTACTATATTTCCCACTTCTTCTCCATCAGAGTTTATTACTTTAAATTCTGCTCCTTCTAATTTAAGTTCACTATCTTCACTATCTACTTTTTCTATTGATATTGAACCAAGAAGTTTAGAAT
>NZ_JADPAA010000002.1:82303-82563 GCF_015669365.1 Clostridium sp. 1001283B150210_160208_E6
AAATTCTGCTCCTTCTAATTTAAGTTCACTATCTTCACTATCTACTTTTTCTATTGATATTGAACCAAGAAGTTTAGAATTTTTAAATGTTAACTCTATTATTTCTCCATTTGAATCTATTGTTACATTCTTAGCTTCTCCTGATAATTCATACCCTGAAGGGGCACTTACTTCTGCTACTGTGTAGCTTCCGTATGGAAGTTCCTTTGAAGTTCCTACTCCGTTTTCGTCAGTAGTTATTGTATCTACTACAGTTCCTT